>JABGQJ010000960.1 GCA_018648945.1 Victivallales bacterium | reverse complement strand
ATCGCCTCGCCCAGTCATGTCGGGCAGAGCCTTGCATTTCCTCACTAATGGACGACTCTTTGAGGGTGTCTGCAATGACCACTGTTCGGCAAAACCAACCATTTTGCGACATCGTGTGCCATGGACCCCGTAACCATTCGCAGCATCGGCCGGTACGACCGCGCGGAGCGTCGTCGGCAGTTCTTCCAGCAGACTGGCCTCTGCCTTGGTGTCTCAGGCCTGCGCTCTTGCCGCGTGACCGATCCACAGGGCCAGCTCGTCTGGGAAGCCAAGCAGAACGAGCCGTTCCTCGGGCTGATCCTGCCGGGCATGTGCAACGACTTCGACTACGGGCGGAACCGGCTCAACTGGGTGGCCATGTTCGATGGGGTGCCCGTGCGCTGGGGCCAGCGCGCCGGCGAGGCGGACATCCGGTGCGGGGAGGACTGGGTGACCGTGCCCTTCCGCTTCCAGGTCTCGCCCAACCGGGCGGAGAATCTACAACGGCGGTTCGAGCGCATGCTTCGCGCCTTCCGCGCGCCGACCCCAGCGGCGCGTTTCCTGGCCCAGGCCGACCTTCTTGCGGTGCTTGGTACGTTCGTCGAGCAGGCTGGCGGCGTGCCTGGCGAGACGCCTGCCGAACGCCTGAAGAGCCGGATCGATGCCGATCCCGGCGGCCGCGACACGCTGGCCCATCTGGCCGGCCAGTGCGGCTACTCGTCGGACCACCTGCGGCGTCTCTTCGTGCGCCGCTTCCACACCACGCCCCGCGAGTACCGCGCCCAATCCCGCGCCGCCTTCGCCATGGACCTTCTTGCCCATGCCGAGCTGACGGTAAGCGAAGTGGCCGAGCGGGCTGGCTATGAACACCCCGCCCATTTCGCCCGGGCTTTCCGCGCAATTCATGGCATGACGCCCCGCGAAGCCATCCGCCGCTATCGCTTCGGCCAGGTATCGGACGCGCTCGCGTAGCCCGGACAAGCTTGCGGACACGGCGTTCCACATGTAGCTTCGCGAGGCATGACCCCGCTGGTCGTACCCCCGTCTGAGGAGATCCGAGATGCCGATCCTATCCCGTTGCCTATTCGCCACTTGCCTTGCCCTGTGCCTGCTCTCCCAAGGGGCACCGGAGCTACCCGTGGTAGCACGAGATGCCAACAGCGTGCTGCCAATCATGGGCAAGTACCTGAACCAGGGCGGCGAGTTCTACCTGGCTCTCGACAGCAGCCAATGGGCGCCCAAGCTGGAAGAAGCCGTCGCCAAGATCCGGAGCGCGGTCGAGGCCGCAGTCCCCGAGCACGATCAAGACGATGCCCGGCTGGCCTTCTACTTCATCAATGCCTTCCTGCGGGACAGTGGCCTGCGCGATCTGGGCGGCATCGGTGCCAGTTCGGTGGCGACTGCCAAGGACATGCACCACAGTCGGCTGTTCCTCCAGCATCCTGCTGGCGGACCCAAGGGCCTGTTCTGGGATGCCTTCACGGCTGAGAACCAGCCCTTCGACTTGCTGCCACGCCTACCTGCGACCACCGCCTATGCCCGTTGGTGTGTGATCCGGCCCAAGCCTGTCTGGGGGTGGATCAAAGCAACGGTCGAGGGTTGTGGCAAGGCGGATATCGTGCGCGACTTCCATGAGGGACTGGCGAGGGTCAAGAAAGAGGAAGGCATCGAGATCGACCGCTTGATCGATTCCGTGACCGGTGGGCTTGGCATCGTGGTGACCCTTGACCCCAAGACCAAGATCCGGGTGCCCGTCGAGCGGGGACAGACCATCGAGGCCCCCGCCTTCGCAGGCGCGCTCATTCTCGAAGTTGAGGACGACACGCTATTCGAACTGATCGGCAAGGCGCTGACGGCCGATGGGAAAGAGTTTGAGCGGGTCGACAGGGATGGGATTCGCTCCTATTCCTTCCCAGAGGACGAGTTCGAGGACACTGGGTTCCTCACCCAACCAGCCATCTCCCGCTTTGGCCGTTACCTCGTACTCTCAAGCTCCAACGACCTCCTCACGACCCTTGCGACCGGCAAGGGTGGGCTGGCAGCGACGCCCCACTTCCAGCGCTGCCAGCAGGCCATGCCAAAGCAGGGATTCGCTTTCAGCTACCTCAGCCCGGTTACCGGCGGGACAGTCTACGACCTCGTTGTGGCAGCCGCAGCGGTGGACGAACCGAAGGCCGAAGAGATGGCGGCAGCCATGCTGGCCCCGTTGCGCGACCTGTTCTCCTGGTCGGTGTCTCTGCGCACGCCCGATGGCGTGGCATGCGTCGCCAACCAGAGCCCGGGGTTTGCCCAGCTCCTGGTGGCGCAGAATGCACTGCTGCCCGGGCTGGTTCTTTTGGGAGCGTGGAGTGAGGAGCATGGGACGGGGGGGCAGCGGGTGAGCGACGCGTCGAACCTCAAACAGATTGGCTTGGCGTTGCGGATGTACAGCATGGACAATCGCGATAACTTCCCCGACGAACTGGGCGTGCTGTTGGCAGGAGACTACCTGAGATCCGGCGAAGTCTACGTTAGCCCCCGCTCGAAGACCGTTGCGCCAACCACGGCCGAGGAGGTCCGCGCCGGGCGCTGCGATTATCTGTATTTTGGCAAGGGGCGCGCCAAGGCCAATTGCGGGATCAACGATCCCGTCGCCTGCACCAAGCCAGGCCTGCTCAAGAAGGGCCGTCTATGTGTTCTCTACGGCGACGGACACGTGGAGAGTCACGAGCAGATGCCCGAGAATGTGAAGAAGCTCATCGAAGCCATGGCGGA
>JABGQJ010000096.1 GCA_018648945.1 Victivallales bacterium | reverse complement strand
TGCTTCATCATCTGGTACGTCTCGCAGATCATCTGCATGTCGCCGTACTCGATGCCGTTGTGGACCATCTTCACGAAGTGCCCGGCGCCATTCTCGCCAACCCATTCGCAGCAGGGCTCGCCTTCGTCGGTCTGCGCACAGGTCTTCTGGAAGATCTCCTTGACCTGGGGCCAGGCTTCGTTGCTGCCACCGGGCATCATGGAGGGGCCGAGCAGTGCGCCTTCTTCGCCACCGGAAACGCCGGTGCCGATATAGAGTTTGCCGGCTTCCTCGACCATCTTGCAGCGACGGATCGTGTCGGGGAAATGGCTGTTGCCGCCATCGATGATGATGTCGCCGTCCTCGAGGGCGGGGAGCAACTTCTCGATGAAGGCATCCACGGGCCAGCCGGCCTTGACGAGGATGATGACCTTGCGGGGACGCTTCAGATTGGCGACCAGCTCCTCGATGGAACGGCAACCGATGATGTTCTTGCCCTTGGCGCGGCCTTCCACAAAGGCATCGACCTTCTCGACGGTGCGGTTGAACGCCGCGACGGTAAAGCCCTTGCTTTCCATGTTCAGGATGAGGTTTTCGCCCATCACTGCCAGGCCGATGAGGCCGATATCTGCTTTCGACATGAGTGTGCTCCTAGGTTATGTATGGAGAAAACGTTCTCTGGGAAGGTCTATTTCCAGGGGGGCAATTCGGGGAGGGCCTTGTCGAACTCGGCGAGCAGTTCGGCTTCGTAGGCACCGGCATACTCGCAGGCCAGGAACTTGTCGATGGCCTCGTCGTGGAACCGGGCCCAGCTGGCTTCCTCGTTGCCGGGGAGGATGGGATAGAACAGGGCGTTGTTGCCCTTGGCGGCCTTCAGATCGCCAGGAGCATCACCGATCATCAGGATCTTGTCCGCATCGTACTTGCCGCTGGCAGCGTATTCGATGTGCTGGGTTTTGGTACCGGCTTCCTGTCCGGCGATGTACCCCACGTAGCTGTCGATGCTATGCTCGCGCCATTCGCGATCGAGGGCCGCAAACGGGGTCTGGCTGACCACAATCATGTCGGCCTTGCCGGTGAGCTTCTCCAGGCTCTCGCGGACACCGGGGAACGGGGGCACGCCGTGGACGAGATCCAGAATGCGGGCATCGGCTTCCTCGGCCCAGGCCAACACGGCGGCCAGCGCCTCGTCGCCACTGGCCTTCACCTTGGCGGTCAGGGTCGGGATGCCGCGCTTGGGCTCTTCGTCGATCCACGCGTCGAGCGAGGGGATGTTCTTCACCGCCAGGCCACGCGCCGCGAACTCGGGGCGTTCCTGGATCAGGTTGAGGGCACGCTGGACCGCCAGGTAGCGGTTGCAGCCGCGGGTCTTGGAGTAGAGGTTGACGAACAGCCAGACCTGGCGGGCGTACTTGCTCGCGGCCTGCAGATTGTAGTGCTTGATGAAGCTGGGGCAGAAGCACTCCTGCTGCTTGATTTCCATGCTGTCGAACACGCAGCCATCGCTATCGATGCCGACGAAGAAGTCGTGGTTCTTGGGGAGGGCACGCAACTGGCTCACGTAATCCATGGCGATTCATCTCCTGGAGGTACATTTTCAGACAAGGCTTCCCCGCTCCAAACCGGCGGAATGTGGTAGCCCCATGTGCAATGGCGTGTGTCAACCGTGGGCAAACACGTCAAAAGTCCGTAAGATAGCGTCTTCCCGAGTCGAACCAAGCCCACTCCGGCACGAGCCAGCGGTTGCACGTCATGGATTCGGCTCTCCGCTCGGGATCTCCCGAGGTGGCCGCAGGGAGCGATCGGCACAGCTGGGTTGCAATGGGGCCCGCGGTTGGCTAGTTTTGCCCTCCGCCACTCTCGGGTTCCGGCGGAGCCCAATCTGCACTCTGGTCTTGGAGATACCCCATGCGCTACGCTCTATCCATCCTCCTTCTGGCGCTCTGCCCCACCGTGTTGGTCGGTTGGCCTGGTCTGCCAAGTCGAGGCAGTAAGACCAAGGCTGGCGTGGAGTACTACGTGGCCCCCAACGGCAACGACCGCGATACCGGAGACCGGCACCTGCCATTCCGAACCCTCGGCAAAGCCCAGGAGGCGGTCCGCAGCCTGGTCACGGCAAACGCATTGCCCAAGGGCGGCGTCACCGTCTTCGTCCGCAAGGGAACCTACCACCTGGCTGCTGGGCTGCTGCTGGATGCGAGGGACGGCGGCAAGCGGGGAACACCGGTGACCTGGCAGGCATTCAAGAACGAGACTGTCCGTCTGGTTGGTGGTCGGCAACTGCCTGCGAAGGCGTTTCGGAAGGTCCAGGACGAAGCCCTGCTGAGCCGCCTGGCACCGGAGGCGCGCCGAAGCGTCCGCTGCCTGGATCTGGCGGCCTTGGGGGTCGAGGATCTCAAGGAACTGCCGGTGAAATTCCGCGGCGCCTGCCGCGCGATGGAGCTGTTCTACGACGACCAGCCCATGCAACTGGCCCGCTGGCCCAACGAAGGCTGGGTCACCATCAAAGAAGTGATCGAGCGGGGCTCGCGCGAAGAGAAACGACCCGGGACCTTCGTCTACAACGAGGACCGGGCCGCCAGCTGGGACGTTGCCAAGGGCGTCTGGCTGCAGGGCTACTGGTGTCACGACTGGTATGATGAGACGATCAAGGTCGGCAAGATCGACACCACCACCAAACAGATCACCCTTGCCGCCGTGCATAACTACGGCATCGGGGCTTCCCACACCTGGAACAAAGTGCCCCGCCGCTACTACGCGATGAACGTGCTGGAGGAGCTGGATGCACCGGGCGAATGGTACCTGGATGCCAAGGCCGCCAAGCTCTACTTCTGGCCCCCGAAACGGCTGAGCGGCTCGCGCAACATCGTGCTCTCCATGGCGACCGAACCAGTCGTGGCCGTGCGTGACACCCAGTTTGTCACGCTGCAGGGATTCACGGTGGAAGCGGGACGCGCCGACGGCATCGTGGTGGCAAACGGCAACGACAACCTGATCGCGAGCTGCACCGTGCGCAACACCGGCGGCAAGGGAATCGGCATCTCCGGCGAACGCAACGGCGCCGTCGGCTGCGACATCTACCAAACTGGCACCAGCGGCATCGCGTTGGGCGGCGGCGACCGGAAGACGCTGAAAGCCGCCGCGAACTTCGCGGAGAACAACCACATTCACGACTTCGCCCGCCTCCAGCGCACCTATGCCGCCGCCATCCACCTCCATGGCGTCGGCAACCGTGCCTCCCACAACCTGATCCACGACGCCCCCCACGCTGGCATCCTCTACGGCGGCAACAACCAGATGATCGAGTACAACGAGATCTTCCGCACCTGCCTGGAAACAGGCGATGTGGGCGCGCTCTACACCGGACGCGACTGGGGCAGCATGGGCAACGTCATCCGCTACAACTTCGTCCACAACATCGGCGGCGTGCGCGGCTGGTCCATGGGCGTCTACCTGGACGACTGCGACAACGGGGACATTATCCACGGCAACATCTTCTACAAGGTCCGCCGCGCTGCCTTCATCGGCGGCGGGCGCTACAACAACGTCACCAACAACGTCTTCGTGGCGTGCGATCCCGCCGTGCACTTGGACAGTCGCGGCAAGTCGCGCATCAAATGGAAGTCCGGCGCCAAAGACAGCTGGGACCTACAGGCGAAGCTGGAGAAGCTCAACTACACCGCCCCCCCCTGGAGCACCGCCTACCCGCAGCTCGTCAACATCATGGACGACGAGCCGGCCCTGCCCAAGCACAACCTGATCGCCAACAATCTATGTGTCGGCGGCAAATGGCTGAATGCGCGTGGCGTGGAACTCAAGAACCAAACCATGACCGGTAACCGGATCACCGAGGGTGACCCCGGGTTCAAGGACGCCAAAGACCTGGACTTCCAGCTGCGCAAAGGGTCCGCCGTCTGGCAGGAAATGCCTGACTTCGAGCGTATCCCGACCGACAAGATCGGCCTGTACCGGGACGATCTCCGCGCCAGCTGGCCGGTGGACGTGGACCGCCCCGACGGTTGGGACCGCAAAGCGGAAGCCGAGGCCAAGGCAGAGAAGGCGGTGGTCAAGACAGCGGCCCTGCCCGTCTTCCGCGCTGCCAAGGCCAATGCGGGAATCGAGGTGGATGGCAACATCCGCGCCGAGGAATGGCGGGATGGCGGCAAGGCGATGGTGTTGACCGAGAACCCCGGCGGCGGCAAGGCGGCGCCGGCCAGCAAGGCCTGGGTGATGGCAGGAACACACGCCCTGTACGTGGCAATGGACAACCCCACTGGCGGCAACCTCGTCGAGGGCAATACGTGGGGCACCAACGACGCGGTCGAAGTCGCCTTCCAAGGCGAGAAAGGCACCGTGGTCCTGCGTGGATTCGTGGGCGGACACTGGGAATCCAGCAACGAAAGCGGCATCCCCGCAGACGCGGCGGCGGAGGCGGCCAAGGGCGTCCGCTATGCGGCGCGGAAGCTCGCCGACAATCACTGGGCGGCAGAATGGGAGATCCCCTATGCCGCCTTTGGCCTCCGCAAGACCGGCGGCGCCAAGGTCCCGTTCAACCTGACCGTCCGCAAAGTCACCGCCAATCAGTGGATCATGTGGCAGGGAACCGGTGGCTGGTCCTGGCAAGCCGACAAGGCCGGACTGCTCCACCTGCCGTAGACTGAGTCCTGTCTCGAATGCGACTCCCGATGCGCGCCGGTAGAACCAGCGCGCGCAGTTATTCGACCTTCCCCTAGGTGCATCCATCCATGACGTTCCGCTCTTTTGTCCTCGGCCTCAGCACGGCCCTCTTCATCGCTGGCTACAACCACTTCAGCGATTATGTGGTGAAGCAGGGCCGTTTCATCTCGAACCTGATGCCGGTGGCCGTCTACGGCACGTTGCTGGTGTTCCTCCTGGTCATCAACCCCCTCCTGCGCCGACTGTGGACCAAGTGGGCTCTGACGGGCCGTGAACTGGCCGTGATCGTCGGCTTCGCGCTGGTCGCCTGTTCGGTGCCCAGCTATGGCATCGTCGAGTGCATCCCCACCGGCATCATGCTGCCGAAGCACCTGCAAAGGCTGGAACCGGGCTGGAAGAAAATCGATGCGACGGCCATGGCGCCTGAGCGAATGCTGGTGGATGTCTCCGAGGACGAGGAGTCGTACGTCACCGACTATGCCAAGGGCCTCGCGGAGGGCGACGAGCATATCTCCCCAAGGCAGATCCCTTGGCGCATCTGGTTGCGCCCCCTCGGCTTCTGGCTGCCGCTGGTCCTCTGCATGGCCATCGGCACACTAGGCTTGGCCCTCGTGTTCCATCGCCAGTGGAGCCGCCACGAGCAACTGCCCTACCCCATCACCCGCTTCACCCGAGCCCTGCTACCGAAGGAAGGGCGCGCCCTCGGCGGCGTGTTCCACACGAGGGCATTCTGGATCGGGTTCCTGCTGATCTTCCTGGTGCTGATGAACAACTACATGTGCCGCTGGTGGAAGGACGTGCTGATCCCCGTGCGGCTATACCTCGACTTCAGGCCACTGAACACGCTCGTGCCGACCCTGGTCGAGGGGCACGGCCTGCGGCTGCTGCGCCCGACCCTCCTCTTCACCGTCATCGGGCTGGCCTATTTCCTGGCTTCCGAAGTGTCTTTCTCCATGGCTTTCGGCCCCTTCATCTTCTGCTTCATCGCTGGCGTGCTGGCCAAGTATGGGGTGGTCCTGCGCACCGGGCACCACCAATCCGTCAAGCTGGAGTCCTTCCTCTTTGCCGGCGGCTACACGGGCATCGTGCTGATGGTGTTCTATACTGGGCGGCAGTACTACTGGAGCGTTCTGAAACGCTGTTTCGGGCTGCGTTCGGGAGACACCATCGCCCCCGCTGCGGCCTGGGGAATGCGCGTCTTCCTGGTGGCCACGGCAGGGTTCATCGCCCAACTGATCGTGGTCGGGCTGGACTGGCAACTGGCCGTGCTCTACACCGCCCTGTGCCTGATCATCTTCATCACCGTCAGCCGGACCATCGCCGAAACCGGTGCCTTCTACATTGGCACGGAGGTATTCCCGGGCGCCATCATCTGGGGCTTCCTGGGAGCCACGGCTCTGGGGCCATCGACCATGGTCATCATGTTCATGGTTTCCGTGATCCTGGTGGTGGGACCTGGCTGGGCACCCATGCCATTCGCCATTCAGGCGCTGAAGATCACCGATGACGAAGGCGTCCCCACCGGCCGCTTCTCCGCAGCCACCGTGGGCACGATCCTGATCTGTACGGTAGTCGCGCTCTTTGCCTTGATCTACTGGCAGTACGACCAGGGCGCCTTGCAGGCCAGCGGCGGCTGGCCACGCTACTCCTGCCAGTTCCCCTGGAAGAACATGGTGGAGATCAACGACAAGCTCACCGCCCAGGGCACCCTGGAGCTCTCCGAAAGCCTGAGCGGCTGGCAGCGCTTTGCCCACACCCAGCCCACCTGGCCCGCGGTGAGTGCGTTCTTCATCGCTCTCGGCTTGGCGCTGGGAATCGGCATGGCCCGCCTGCGCTTCGTGCGCTGGCCATTCCATCCGGTCATGTTCGTGTTTCTCGGGGGAGCCCAGGCACTGACCATGAGCGGCTCCTTCATGATCGGCTGGCTCATCAAGACCCTGGTGAACAAGTACGGCGGAGAGAAAATGTACCAGAACCTCAAGCCCCTCATGATCGGGATCATTGCGGGAGACATGGCCGGGCAGTTCGCCCCCATGCTCATCGGCACCATCTACTACCTCACCACGGGCGAGAGGATTGGGTGAAGGCAAAGGAGTCTGCCGGGGCTTGACGTAACGAGACGGAGTTGCTACGCTACCTACATGGCCTAGCCAACGATTCGCCACATGTACAGTACAACTCAGCAGAGGGTTATAGACATGTACCGAAGAAAGACAAATGTGTCAGGGAAGTCATTCACGCTAATCGAGCTTCTGGTCGTCATCGCCATCATCGCCATCCTGGCCTCCATGCTTCTGCCAGCACTCGCACAGGCGAGAGAGAAGGCGCGCTCGATCTCCTGCACCTCCAACTTCAAGCAGCTCTCCCTCGCCTGCCGGATGTACACCGACGACAATGAGGAGAGCTTGGTCTGGCACTACATGCCCGTGCCCATGGTCTGGCCGGCCGGCACCACCTCCAGCTGCATGTGGATGTCCCACATCTACAGCTACGTCAAAAGCCAGGAGGTCTACAATTGCCCAAGCCACAGCTACAAGTGGAACGGCAGATACACCGGCGGGATCCGCTACGGCTACAGTCGGTACCTCGGCGGCAACACACTCTCCGAGGTCACCTACCCCAGCGAGACCTACCAGCTGGGGGACAGCGAGTACGTCGCCGGCCAAAGTGCCCTGTCCTATGTGGCGTACTGGACCAGCAACGCGCGCACGTTCTTTGACGGTCGTCACAGCGACAGAGGCAACGTGGCCTTCGTGGATGGCCATGTGGCCAGTTTCCGGGAACCCCAAGTCCAGAATGTCTCGGCAAATGTGTCTCCCATTCGCTGGTCCTATGGCGGTGTAACCGCGCATTAGTGCATCCCCCAACTTGCTCCCCAGCGCCGCGTCGGTAGGTTTCCACCACCGACGCGGCGCTTTCTTTCCTGCCAAAATGGGGAACCCCGGATGCAGCAACCGAATATCGTTCTGATCCTCACCGACCATTTCCGCCCCGATGCCCTGGGCAAGAGCACCCCCCATCTGAGCAAGCTGGCCAGCACGGGGACGCGCTTCGAGCATGCCTACTCCGCAGCTCCGCTCTGCCAACCCGCCCGCAACTGCCTGATCACCGGCAAGTACCCCAGCCAAACCGGCATCTCCGGCAACCAGAGCCCGCCCCTTGGCGAGTCCGCCCGGCAAGACACCTTCATGCGCCACCTTCAGAGCGCAGGCTACTACACCGCCATGGTCGGCAAACACCACTACATCGACCGCTACGGCGTCGGCATGGACGTCACCGAGGACGATGCCGCCTTACGCGACTACGGCTTCGACTACGTGTTCCAGGTGGTGGACGACACCGAGAACCTCCACAACGACGACGAATACACCAAGCATCTCGCCCAGACCGGTCGCCTGGAACAGTTCCGGGAGGCCTGCAAGAAGTCCTGGTCGTGCCCACCCCATCCCTTTGCGATGGACGACACCGTGGATGGCTTCGTCGGCTGTCGCGGGGTGCGATTCGTAGAGGAGTATGCCGAGGAGCGTCCGTTCTACCTCAACCTCTCCTTCATTGGCCCTCATCCCCCCTTCTGGCACCCCGGCGAACTCCAGCACGACCCCGACCGCATGCCCACCGCCCTCGGCGTGCCAGACAAGAAGAGCGACCGCGTGAAGCGCGCCCACTACATGGACCGGTGCACCAACATCGATCACTATGTGGGCCGCTTGCTGGATGCCCTGGAAGCCCGGGGGCTGCGCGACAACACGGTCATCCTCTTCACCTCCGACCATGGGGAGAACGCCGGTGACTTCGGCATCTGGGACAAGCGCCACTTCTACGAGCAGAGCTGCGGCGTCCCCCTCATCCTCTCGGGACAGGGCGTGGCAGCAGAGCAACGGGGCTGCGGCGCCCGCGTCAGCAAAGCCCTGGTCTCCCACCTCGACCTCTACCCCACCATCCTGAATCTGGCCGGCATCGACTGCCCGCGCGACTCGAGCCGGGACGGACGGAACCTGCTCGACATCCTCGCGGACCTGCCCGGCTCCGCCCACGATGCAGTCTTTGCCCAGCTCGGCACCGCCGAGATGATCCGTACGGCCAACTGGAAGCTGGTCTTCGACCCCGAAGGCGATGGCGTGCAGCAGCTCTTCAATCTCCGACGCGATCCGCAGGAACTGGACAACCTAGCCGGCATGCCGGGCTACGAAGCCACCACTCTCGATCTGATCCAGCGCCTGCTCACCCACCGCATCCGCCTCACTCAGCGCACCCAGGCCAAGGAAGAGCAACGCCTGCAACGCGTCCGCATCGTCTGACGTCACGGAAGTCCCCATGAACTTCGCCCCCGCCTCCCCCGAACGGGTCCTGCACGATACCTGGGTCTTCGTCCATGGCGAAGAGGTCCATCTCTTCTACCTGGCCATCCTGGCGGCGAACAACCAGCACCGCTTCATCGGCCATGCCGTCAGCCACGACTGGCTGCACTGGCACGAACTGCCCTACATTGATCTCGCCGGACCCGAGGGCGCATGGGATGCCGGGCGGGTCGGCACAGGGCATACCTTCCAGGTCGGCGACGGTCGGTTCTACATGGCCTACACCGGGCGCATCGATCCCCAGGAGGATGTGGGACTGGCGGTCAGCGACGATCTGCTGAACTGGCAGAAGGTCAGCGACACGCCCGTCTGGCCCCAGGCGCTGACCGCCCCCTACGAGACCGATTTCCGGGAACGGGGTGTCCCCCAAGCGTGGCGGGATCCCTTCGTCACCGTTCTCCCCAATGGCCAACGCGTGGCTCTGCTCTGTGCCAAACGGTCCGACGGGCCCCTCGCCGCCCGCGCCTGCGTGGCCATGGCGCGGCTCGGTGATCTCGCCCAGTGGACCACCCTCCCCCCCTTGCGCACGCCCCCTCTCTTCCCCACCATGGAAGTCCCTGAGGTCTTCGAGATGGACGGACGCTGGTGGCTGACCTTCAACGCCAATGGTGGCTGGGGCAGGCGCCTCGACACCCCCTCGCGCGACATCACCGGCGGCACCTACTACCTGGTGGCCGACGATCCCCTTGGCGAGTGGCGCATGCCGGAGGACTGCCTGCTCATCGGTTCCGGCCAAGGTCGGCGGGACGCCGTGGTCGCCCGCTCGGTCATCTTCGGCGGCGAACGGCTGGTCTACCACCACTACACCGGCAGCGGCGAAGCGGATTCACCCCGCGCTCTGGGCCTCCCAAAAGTGCTGGAAACGGCGGGGAACCGCCTGGTCCTGCGCCCCTGGCGAGGACTCGCGGCGATCCACCGGGAGATCTCCATCGGCAACTGGACCGCACCCACGACAGGGCCGTTCTCCTCGGGGACATGGGGCACGGACGGCACGCTGTGGGCCGGCCGCTGTCCCCATGGCGCCGCCATCGCCACCGCCCCTGCCAGCACCAGCGATCTGGACGTGACCTACGACATCCATCTGCGCGATGCCGAACGGGCCGGAATCGGCGTGGCCGGAGACAGGGACGGCCAGAGTGCCGCACTTGTGCTCCTCGACGCCAAACGCGGGCAGATTGCCCTGTGCGAACTCCGTCCCGGAGCCTTCGGCCCTGTACTGGACCCGCCCCTGGACCTCGCCCATCGGTCGCTCCAGGCAGACGCCACCTGCCGCCTACGCATTCTCAAGCGTTCCCGCTACCTGGAAGTCTTCCTCGACGACGAGTTGGTCTTCTCCACCATCTGGGCCCGCCCCAGCGCTGGACAGAATCTGGTGGCGGTCGTCGAAGGCGGCAGCGCTGCCGTCCAATTACAGGCCGCCCATGGCCTAGCCAGGACCATTCGCGCGCTTTGTCGCGAGAGCGCGTAGTGTGTTGTGGATCAGCCCGTTGTTCCAGGTTGCCGGGCGCAGGCGTGTTGGAACCCGTCAAGGTCGGCGTTCTGGCACAACGGGCTGAGACGCAGTGCAATCCGGGTTCGCAGCAGATTCGCGTGAATTGGCCAGGCTAGCGGCCATCGACTAGCCGCACCCGCAGAACCCGAATCTCTCGTTCGCCAATGGGGAAGCTCACCTGCTTGCCGTCCAGCACCACCGGCACCGGCAAGGTCTCCCCCCGCAAATCGACCACTTTGCCCGCGCCAATCCGCTTCGCGAAAGCCACCGTCGCGGTCGTCGCCAGATCCCCATTTTCCACCAGCTTCACCTCGATCTCGCTCCCCACGCACCGGGCGGATAGGAGACGCACATTCCCCGGCTCCACTGCCAGCAGCGAGCTCTGGTCCACCGCCGCCCTGGCGTATCTCGACCGCACCGGCAAACGAGCTCGGTCCACCCGTTCATCCAACGCCGGTTCATCCTTTGCCTCCTCGCCCAATGCCAACAGATGCCGCACACGGACCCGGCCAGCACCCGCCAACTCCGTTTCCTTCACCCAGCCGTCACGAGTCGGCGCGCAGACCCGAGTCAACAGATGCTCCAACCGCTCCTCACCCTCCCGGCGCAGCCAGTAGCGATCCCCATCCAGCACCGCTAGCGCCACTGGCGTCTCCCCTGAGACAAATCGAGCCCAGTCCCGGGCATAGAGCATCCCCGGAATCAGCCGCTCGATGACCCGACTCCCCTCGCCTCCCGGCGAGTAGTGGGTCCCCGACAGCACCCGGTCCTCGACCCCAAACGGAATCGACACCCGCAGCTCCGCCTCCCGCGGACACGGAATCGCCAGCGAGAGCATGCAGGTGTCCACGCCATAGTCGATCTCGGTCACGACCTCCAGCTCTCCCCGACCAGTCACCGTGAACCGTTGCCAAACCAGATGGCCGGCCACCATCGCCTCCCGCTCCATGGCCCAGCGCAGAGGCCCGAACTCCGTCTGCCGCAAGCGGCGCACGCAGCACCGTTCCTCGGGCTGGGCCACCGCCGTCGTCATCCACCCCCGAACCGCCGCCGGGCGCCGCAATGGTTCCAGCACGCTCGTCTTCTCCGTCGCCACCAACGCCATGTCGCCCCGCGCCACCCGGACCAGCAGCCCATCCTGCCAGTGCAGGACCAGTGGCCCCAGTTCCAGATCGCCGGTCAAGGCGAGCTCCATCGGCGGCGAAACAACCGCTTTGGGACCCGGCTGCAACGTCACCATGCTGAACCCACAGGCTGGCAGGTCCAGCTCCACCAGCAGCTCCCATTCCCCCGACCGTCCTGGATTCACCGGGGCCACGGCCTGCTGAGGCAGGCCTCCCGTCACCGCGTACCCCTGCACCGTAAAGTCCGTGCGCATGACCTGCAGCGGCACCACCAACCGCCCGGGCCGAGGCAAGGGATTGAACACGGCCAGCCGTTGGGTCTCATGCGGAAAGGCCCCCGGAACTGCCCTTGCCACGGCCCCGTCGCGAAGCCGCTCCGCTTCCCGCACCACATTCGCCAAGTCCATCCGGAGATCGGCCAGATCGGGCGCAAAGAGATACTGCGTGGCATGGGTCTGCGCCCGCAGGGCCAGCCGCCACAGTCGCCGCAGCTCCTCCCCCGGCCACTCGCCTCCCGGCAAGAGCAGCGCCAGACTCAGTTCCGCCTCAACCAACCGAGCGCCGGCCCGATCCCGCAACGCCCGCAACGCCCCTGGCCCAAATGGCCCGTTGTACCCCACGTCCGCATGGTCCACAGGCCCCCGAATCACCACCAGTTCCTCCAGATGGCCAGCCAAATCCTCGTACAGCCGATCCGGCGTGCTGGGGACCAACTCCGAACCCAGCTCAGCTCGCCAGGCCTCCGACAGGCGCTCCACAGCCACCGGCTCGTCAGTCACATGGTCCCTGCGGAACCGCATATCATCCGCCGCCAGGAATGCCCATTGGACGCTCGGCAAGGCCGCCACATGCCCGGCCAGCAGCTCGCGGCACACCGCCGCTCCGCGCTCGCGCGTCGCGGGGTCGGCACTCGCCAACTGCCGCAACCCCGCTTCCAGGATGCCGTAGTGCTGCACCAACACCATCACCTCGCTACTCCCTGCCCCCTGCCAGCGGAAGAGTTTCGGCACCCCATCCAGTTCCAGACCCAGTTCCGGACGTCCGACCATCAGATAGCGGAATCCTGCCAGCGCCAACACCTGCGGCAACTGGCTGTGGCCAATCGCCGTATCCATGTTCGCATACCCCAGCGGCGAGACCCCGGGGAACCACTCCGCCAGCACGGCCTGTCCTTCCTGCAGGTTCCGCAGGTACGTCTCCTCCGGTGCCGTGCTTGGCCGCAAATTCGCCACCTGCCCCCCCACCATCGCCAGTTGCCCCGTGGCCAGCAACCTGCGGACCGTCTCGACGCGGTCCGGCCTCTCAGCCAGATACGGCAACAGGCTCTCGCAGAGACTGTCCACGAAGAACCGGAACGAACGGTCCTCCACAGCCCGAGCCAAGGCCTCCTCGAAGATCAAGTCGTAGCGGGCCCGATGCCACTCCCGGGAGAAACACCACGCCCAGTCCAGATGGGTGTATTCCAACAGGTGCACACAGTCACTCGCCGGTTCCCGCTCCTGATCCCCACTGTCGCGATCCCGCATCGTTCGTCCACCCGTGCTATGGTCCACTTTTGACCCGGCCAACACCATGCATCGTGCCTTGACTGGGCTCCAGTTCCGTCGTATAGTAGTTTATAGCGGAAACATAGTGCAAGGCAGTGGCAAAAACCCACCGTCAAACCACCTGCTCTTCGGAGACTGCCATGACAAACCTTACCAGCCGTGTGCGAGAGCAGGGCGTCGCCCTGATGATGACTCTGGGTATTCTTTCCCTGATCCTCATCCTCGCCATGAGTTTTGCCTTCACCGCCCGCACCAACCGCATGCTCTCGCAGACCAATGCGGACATGACTCGGTCTCGTCTCCTCGCCAAGTCCGCCTTGGAACGCGTCATTGCCGACCTCGGCTACACCTTCCACTCCAGTAAGTACATCAAGACCGGCGGTCCGGACGATGCTGACGACCGCAGTTGCATCTACCCCGCCACCTCCGACGCCCCCTTCGCCGTCTTTGGCACGGGCGTCTTGGCTGAGTACGGCAAACAGCATGTGTGGATCAGCAGCAAGAACGACGGTGACGACGTCGGGGCGAAGGAAGCACTCACCTGCCTCGGGGGCGTACCAGGGAGCGGGCGGTTCCCCGAGCTTGGCACCCTGCCCTCCTCGGCAGGCTGGGAGCACAGGAAGGAATACCGGAAACAGCCAGGCACCCCCGTCACCTTCCGTGAAGAACTGGTCGGACGCATCAGCTTCGCCGTCATCGGCGAGTCCGGCAAGATCGATCCCGGGGGCGTGCTGACCGTCAACGGCGAACCCTACTGGGGAGCCACGCCCGCCGACGGCTTCTACGACCTTGACCTCGACACTAGCCCCGACGCTTTCAACTACACGCCTGCCAGCTTCACTGACTGGAACGAGACCAAGATCCCGCGACTGGGCCTCTCTCCCCAGGAGATCCGGCTGCACAGCGACTATGCAGAGGGGTTCTGGAAGAGCCTGCCTCCAGTGGGGAACAAAGCGGCCGACTGGTTCTCCTGGCGCCATATCGCCGCTGGCTTGACCGCTGATGGTAGCACACTCCTGATGACTAGTGCCACACGGGCCGAGATGCTTGAGGAGTACTTCCCCTACAGCTACGACTGCGAATCCTACATGTACCTGGACTACAGCGTGGACAACGCGGTACTGGAGGAGAAGCACCGGACCGATCTCTGGGCGCTGCCCTGGGAGACCCAAGACTGGCTGACCGACACGGATGACCTCGACTGGCTTGGGGCTTACCCGCTCGACGATGCCGGCGGCGTCACCGGCAGGGGACCAGACAACTTCCGGGACGCCGCCACCGGCAACATCCAAGCCGCCAACACAGATCCCGCCAACAGCACCGGCGGAGTGCCGGCCTTCGGTCAGTTCACCTCAGAGGCGGTCACCCGGAGCACACTGATCAACATAATCGACAACGCGGACCCCGACAACGAAGCCAGCGTACTGCCTGCCGGCAGCGAGTGGGACATCGTGAACGTAGGCTGCGAGATCCAGCCCTATCTCAACGAAATCGGCATTGAAGTTACCTACACCTGGGACGATGGAGCCGACGACACCATCACCACCGATGACACAGGAACCGTGTCCATCACGATGTGCCTGGAACTCGCGGAGATCTATGGTATAGCCCGTCCCTGCAACGCCAAGGCCCGGATCTCGTACGAGATCGAATACCTTGACAGCGATGACGCTGAGCAGACCGAGAACGAGACCGATAAAGAAGTGACTTTCGATCTTGTTACCGCGAAGGCCAACGAGTACACGCTGACCACTGCTACTACGTTCACAGACGACGACTTCTTCGACACTGATCCTGCCCCGGTCAAGATCACGTTCACCATCACCAAGCTCGAGCTGAACCTGAAGACCGATGACGACGACGACGTCGGCACCCCCGACGTGTTTGCCGACTATGCCCTTCTCGTCGATGAGGACGACGCCGACAGCCCCGATATCTCGGCCGAGTTGGATGGAGAAGGTACTGATCCCGCCACCAGGTACATTTACCTGCAAACTGACGATCCACGCTGCAACACCCTGCTTAGTTGCTGGAAACCACTGGGAGAGGCTAGCGAGGGATACATGAGCGAGGAGATTGACGTGGATGGCCTCTTCGACACCGACCATGAAGCGACCGGTGACTCTGGAACAAAGAATGACGACGTGAATCCAGCCACTGGCTCGGAAGACATCACCGGCTATGACCCAGCGGCCGTGCCCAGGGAATTCGACCTCGAGACGGTCACCGACCCCGTCTTGGGGCTAAGCAACGCCCACATCGCCAACACACCCAACTTCACCTTCTGGGAACTCGGCGCCGTCCATCGAGGCGAACCGTGGCGCACCATCAACCTGCACGCCTTCGAGAAGCTGGAGGAAGACGGTACGAGCCAGTTCCGCACCTACGCCAAAGGCGACGCCGCAATCCTCACCCAAACCAAGCTTGGTGGGTTCACCGAGACCCGGGGCAAGGTGAACGCGAACTCCGCCCACGCAGGGACTTGGTACCAGCTTCTCAATGGGATCAGTGTGGGGGGAAACCATGCCGGCACCACGGCGGGAGTGCTCCTTACCGACACCGAGATCACGGACAAGGCCGACGCCATCGTCGCCTACAATCTCGGATCGAACGACCGCCTTCTCGAGCGGGGGGAAATCGCCGGATTCGCCGCCCTGACCGATGGGACAACCGACCGCGAGCAGGAAGAACTCATCGGCAAGTTGGCCAATCTGCTCACCGTGCGTCAGAACCTCTTCAGTATCATGGTCACCGCTCAGGCAGTCAAGGATACCGGCACCATCGACGCGAAACTGCACAACACCTTCCAATACGATGGCACGAACTACTGCAACATCCTGTCCGAGCAGAGACTGCTGGCCACGGTGTACCGTGACGCCTTCACCAACCTGTTCCGCGTCGTGCGGGTGGAATACTTGGAGGACTGACCCCATGAGACTGCGTGCCCTTTTCCCACTGGCCCTGGCCCTGCTGGCGCTTACAG
>JABGQJ010000959.1 GCA_018648945.1 Victivallales bacterium | reverse complement strand
CGTGTACATCACTTGGCGTTCCATACGGAGCAGATTGAGGAGACCTTTGCCGGCTTGAAGCGGGATGGCATGGACTTCCTGGTGGACTTGGTGGGCTCGCCGCAGGAAGGCCTCAGACAGACCTTCTCCCAAATGTCCCCCACCACGCTCTTGGTCAACGAGTACATTCATCGGTACGGCGACTTCGACGGCTTCTTCACCCAGGACAACGTCGCGGCTCTGACCGAGGCCACCGGCCGTCAGTAGAGGGGGGTTGTTGGGAGTGGACGAAGTGGACCCAGTGGACCCAGTAGCAGGCTTCCCCGCCCCGGGCACCCCCACTTCATCCACTTCGTCCACTGGGTCCGGTACCACCAGGGAGTTGCAGCAGACGGCTCATGGGTAATCCAGGCTATCCCAGTTGCTGCCAGTCAATGACCACGCCCACCGGCGGGTTCTCCTCCTCAATCAGTCGGGTATACATCGCCGGCACCATGGCGGGGGCCACGACCTCCGAGACGATGGGCCGGACCTGGAGCTTCCCTGCCGCAACCAGCTTGAAGAAGGTCGCGTAATCGTCCCGCTCCGTCCAAGCCGTCGGGCGAGATTCGACCTTGGGGCGGCTGAACGTATGCGCCCCGATCAGCGAGACACCCCGCCGGTGCACGTACTGGTAGTAGTCGATGGGCGTTTCGGAAATCCGCGTGCAGCCGAGCAGCGAGATGCGCCCCATTTCGGCGACGCATTCCAGCGCCTGTTGCAGGGCGATAGACTTGCCGGTCACCTCGACGATGGTATCGACGCCCTTGCCGCCGGTCAGCTCCTTCACCTTCGCCGCGAGGTCGCCGTCGGTCGGGCAGAGCGCATGGTCGCAGCCCAGCCGCAAGGCCAAGTCACGCCGCGCCGGCGACAGGTCCGAAACGATGACGGGAATCGCTCCCGATAGCTGCGCGATCTGAGCGGCGAAGAGCCCTAGAATGCCCATCCCGATCACCATCGCCGACTCCCCGATCTCCAGTTTCAGCTTCCGCACGCCCAACATGGGGAAGCACGCAACGTGGGCGAAGGACGCCTCAAGCTGATCGACGTTCTCGTCGATCTTGACCAAACTGCTCGCGGGCCGGATGAAATGCGAGCGATGCCCGGCCCAGGTAACCAGCACCCGCATCTCCGGCTCGAAATCCGTGACTCCCTCGCCCACGCTTACCACCCGTCCCGAGGTGCTGTAGCCCGGGCGCCAGGGGAAGGACCCATGGGTGTTCGGCAGGCCAAGCAGATTGGCGGTTTCCGTTCCGGCGCTTATCGCGGAGTAGTCGCTCTTGACCAGGACCTCCCCGGGGCCGGGAGTGTCCCGTTCCTCCACAGTCTTCAGCGATATCGTCCTCGCGGCATCGAAGTTGATGTAGCTCACGTTCATCATCAAGGGACCTTTCTTGTTCCGTTCCGCCTGAATCTGGAGGTAGTCTAGGGCGCTGTTGCCGGAACGCAATCTCCCCGCTTCGCTGGGACAAAGCGGAGTGCCCCCCCGAGGAGCCGGGTAGACGATGAAGAGGACGTTCGTTGCTTGCATCAACTAATCCATTGGATTAGAGTTTCCCATGGACGGTCTGCTGACAGTGGTCGAGCTCCCCCACTACATCCGCAAAGCGGAGGCTCTGCTGTCGGCGAACGAACGGAGGGCAGCTGTGGATTACTTGGCGGCCCATCCCGAGGCGGGTGCTCTGCTTCAGGCGACAGGAGGCATCCGCAAGATGCGCTGGGCTACCGGCAACCGTGGCAAGAGTGGGGGTGTCCGGTTAGTCTATTACTATTACGACAGGAACATGCCTCTGTTCATGATCACACTTTTCGCCAAGAGTGAGAAGTCGAACCTGAGCAAGGCAGAGCGGAACGAACTGGGCAAGCTGACAGCCATTCTTCGCGATACATACAGGAACCCACGAGGTACGCCATGAGCAAGGCATTCGATGATATCAGCACGGGCCTCCATGAGGCCATCGAGTTCGCCAAGGGCAAGGAAGCGGGTGCTGTCGCCTACAAGCCCCATCCCGTGGATGTTCGGGCACTCCGGCACCGGCTGGGCATGACCCAGGAGCGCTTCGCGGCGACATTCGGCATCGGCTTGGGCACGCTCCGACACTGGGAACGCGGCGACCGCCAGCCCCGCGGCCCCGCCCTGACGTTGCTCAACGTGGTTGAGAAGAAGCCCGAAGCGGTACTCGAAGCCCTCTCCTGATACCTGGACAGTGTCGCGAGGAAGCCAGCGTGTTCCCGTCCCCGCGTCCCTCTCCCCCAAATCACCAATACTCCGGAGCCCTCATGTACTCCCCCAAAGACGAACGCCCCTTCAAGACCGTCGATGTCCCCGGTATCCGCCGTCGTTGCCGCGCCTATGGCACGGAGACTCTGCTTGCCGAGTTCATTCTCGATGCAGGCGCGGACCTGCCCCGCCATTCCCATCCCCACGAACAGACCGGCTACCTGCTCTCCGGCAAGCTCCGCATGACCGTCGAAGGCGGCGAGACCTTCATTGCCGAGCCCGGCGATTCCTGGACCATCCTTGGCGATGTGCCCCACCAGGCCGAACCCATCGAGGAATGCCATGTCCTCGAAGTCTTCGCTCCCTGCCGCGAAGAATACCTGCCCAGCGAGTAGCGCCATGAACCCCGAACGCCGCGCCAATCAGCATCTCTGGGATGTCTGGGCCGACCTGCATTCCACGGTGAAGAACCCCATCTACGATCTGGCGGCGTTTCG
>JABGQJ010000958.1 GCA_018648945.1 Victivallales bacterium | reverse complement strand
TGTCCGCACCTGTGGCAGTGCCAATGAGAAGAGCAAGCCCGCCGCCGAGCGCAGATGGGGCATCGAGCAGCAACCCCGCAGCCATTTCCCTACGGTCGAGGATGCCGCGACCGCCTTCTCGCAAAACGGCTTCGAATTCGAATGGCACGGCAGCGGCTTCTGGGGCCAGGGCTGGCGGCAAGACCGCGCCTATGGCATTGCCCGTGGCAAACTCCCCTACATGAAAGGCACCCCCTGCGAAGCCATCCCAGAGGTCCGCCAATACTGGCTCGACTGGGTCGACCGCTGCATCGCCATGGGCTTCGACGGCATCGATATGCGCCTCCAGAACCACTCCGGCATGGTCAGCGACTACACCGAGTTCGGCTACAACCAACCCATCGTCGACCGCTACCGCGAACTCCACGGCATTGACATCTGCCAAGCCGCCGCCGATCCCCTCGAAATCATGCGCATTCGCGGCGAGTTCTTCGCCCAGTTCCTCAAAGAGGCCGCCGACTCCCTCCACGCCGCCGGACGCAAGCTCCAGATCCATCTCCGCCACGCCCACGAGGCCCCCAAGCTCAGCCACGATTTCAACGAACTCGGTTTCTGGGCCATGCCCAAGGTTTGGCTCGACTGGGAGCAGGCCGTGGATCTGGCCGACGAGATCACTTTGAAGCACTACTATCACAATCAGTACCGTCCCGCCCTCGCCCAGGGCATCCGCGAGCGTGCCAATGCCCAGGGCAAACCCGTCTGGATCCACTGCTATATCGCCCAGGGCCGCGAGCTGAACGACACCTTCCTTGATGCAGTGGACGCCGATGCCGGGATTGCGGGCGTGCTTCTCTACGAGGTGGCCCACTCCAGCAAGAACGAGAACAACATGGGCCTGATCGAGCAATACGGACCCGTCGGCTACAACGAACCCGCCGCCCAGGCTCTCGCCCAGGTTCTGCAGCGTCTGGGGTACCGATAGAGCGGTGTCCGCCCGGTAGCCACGACTGCTCTTCCCGCCTGTTCGCTGCGACTGACTCGCCGGATTCGGCCGACTCTGCGCAAAGGCCGGCAGCAAGCGGGAACCCGGCCAGGCAGGATGGGGTCACATAACGTCACGATAACGGGATGGGCCAGATTGATCCTGGTTGGGGACGAAGTAGATTGGCAGACTGCAAGAACTGACGCCTAACGAAAGGTGAGATGGACTTCCACAGAATCAAAACTTGGTTGGCTCTGCTCTTTGCCCTGATGCTCAATGTGGTCTGGGCGAGCGGGAGTGAGTGGGTCATCTGCATCCGCCCGGATGGCCTTGCCCGCGTCGAGTTGCTGAGTACGCACGGTTGTGATGGCACAGAGCACACGGCGGAGCACGATGATGGCGAGTGCCTGGAGTCTGACTGCGACGACGTGCCGATCGGGCAGACTATGCCCGTGCTCGGCAGGATCTCGCTCGGCAGGAAACTGAGTGCCGCCACCTCACCCCAGCTTCTTACCGCTGGTCCCTCTGCCTGTGGCAACTTGGTCCGGGCAAGTGCTGGATCATCGGGGCTTCCCCATTCCCTGCTTCACCTCCGGACCGTCATCTTGCGGCTCTGATCCCCACCATTCAACCTGGAATCAAGGGTGGATCGCGCCTTGGGCGCATCCATGTCGATTGTCGTTGAATGGTGGAGATTCCCATGAAGCACGCCTACCTGCCATGCCTGTTGGGCATGGCCATGACCTTCTCATTCGGTCTGCTCGCGGAGCAGACGACCCAAACTGAGACAGAGCTTACTCTCGCTGCGGCTCTTGCCCGAGCCGCCAAGGCACACCCCGACCTGGAAGCGGCGCAACGTCGGATCGAGGTCGCTCAAGGGCAGCGAGTCGGTGCAGTTTTGCGGCCCAATCCCGAGGCCGAACTGGAAGTCGAGGATCTCGGTGGTCCCGATGGCGTCGTCGCCTCACTCTACCTGGGGCAGACACTCGAGCTTGGCGGCAAACGCCAGGGACGCATTGGCGTGGCAGACCGCGAGGCCCTGCGCGCCGCAAGCGAACTGCGGTTGGCGCAGGCCGACCTTCGCGCAGAGGTCGCCCAGGCCTACCTGGCGGCCTTGGCCGCGCAGGAAGAGGCAGCCCTGGCAACGGAAGCAAGTGGGCTTGCCGGGGAGATCGCCCGCGTGGTGCGTGAGCAGGTAGCAGCCGGCAAGGTATCGCCGGTGATGAGCAGCCGCGCCGAGTTGGCTGCGGCGCGGAGCCGAGCCACAGCGGCCAACGCTGGGCGTTTGCGCGATGCAGCATTCACCGAACTGGCCGCACACTGGGATGGCAAGGTGGACTTCGCGACCATCGCAGGTACACTCGGCGACCTGGCCCCACTGCCGACCGCCGCCACGGTCATGGCTGCGGTCGCTGCGCATCCGGCTGTCCGTGTTGCCGAAGAGGACATCGAATGTCGCCGCGCGGCCCTCGCCCTTGCTCGTACGTCGGGCATCCCGGACGTGACTGTCACTGCGGGGATGAGCCATGCCGAAGCCGAGGGCGAGACCACGTTTTCTCTGGCGGCCTCTCTGCCTCTGCCGGTCTTTGACCGCGGCCAGGGCGAAGTTGCCGTCGCCGGTGCGGAAGTTGCTGAGGGCGTGGCCGAGCTACGGGCGATCAAGCGGCGCCTGGCGGCGCAGGCCCGCACTGCGCTGCTGCGTTTGAGCGCCGCACGGATTCGGGCCGAACAGCTGCGAGACGAGATTCTTCCTGCCGCCCGCAACACCTTCTCCGCTG
>JABGQJ010000957.1 GCA_018648945.1 Victivallales bacterium | reverse complement strand
CTTCCCGAGATTCAGGTCAAGTTGGACGAGGCCATTGAGAAGGTGCAGGCAGCCACATCCGGCAAGCGGGGCGGCTACGCCAAGCAGGGCAAGGCGTACAAGAGCAAGAAGGCGTTCGATGCCGCTCTGTACGCTGGCATCTTCTTCGACGGGACCGACCAGGTGGAGCCATTCTCCGTCCTGGTCGAGGACTGCCTGAGCGTCGGGCGGGCCTTCGGTGGCGGCGTGGCCAGCGTCCGGTCCCGAACCGGCGAGCCGAGCGTCTTCCGCCGGTGCCACCTGTGGTCGCTGGATTGGTGGGGCGACACCTCGGGAGCCTATGTCCGGATCGAGAATCCCAGCATGCCCGACCGGCCGGACATCCTCTTTGAGGACTGCACGCTGGTGGGACCGCAGTGCTCGCTGAAAGGCGGCAACTACGGCTTCGAGACGTCCATGTGGGTTCGCTTGCAGGGCTGCCGCCTGATCACCCTCAACTTCTCCCAGCCACATGGCACACCCACCGACGGGATCGTCCAGAGCGTCCAGGCCGGCAAGTACCTGAAGGTGGAGTTCGAGGACTGCACGCTGATGGGCTACAAGGTCTTCGGCGTCAAGGTGGAGACGGACACCGAGGGGGAAATCCAGTACACCACCAAGGGCTCGTGCCTGGCCTACGTGCAGTTCCAGCAGGAGATCCCCACGGGTTTTCACCGGCTCGGCCACTGGCCGGTTGAGGTCTTTCAGAGCTTGCTGCCACCGACACCGCCACAGCCGCCGCCAGTCTTGCGTGGCAGGGAGCTGGTCAAGCGCGGCGTGTGCGAACTCAGCCCGCTCGTCTGGCAAGACCAGCTCTGTCACCTCGAATGCGTGCGGCCGCCATCGGGCGGGACACCGCAGGACTACCACCTGCGCCTGGTCGAGGCGGCAACGGGCCGGGAATTGGCGCGTTTCGCCGAAGGCTACAGCCTGGCTTCCGCCCTCGTCCACGAAGGCATCCTCTCTGTCTTTGCCTCGCGCTTTGCCGACGGCAACTGGAACGATGTCACCCTCTTCCAGTCCGCCGACCTAACGAACTGGACCACGAAGGTCGTCGTTTCCCAGGAGCGGGAGCATCTGTTCAACACCTCCGTCTGCCTGGGCCCGGACGGGTTTGTGCTGGCCTACGAGTCGAGCGACCCCCAGTACCCGCGCTTCACCATCAAGTTTGCCGTCTCAGAGGATCTACAGAACTGGCGCAAGCTGCCCGGTGCCGTGTTCGGCGCCAACCGCTACGCCGCCTGTCCGTGCCTGCGTTTCGCCGCCGGTCACTACTACCTCATGTATCTCGAACACCGCACCCCGCTGCATGTGTTCGAAACCTACATCGCCCGGTCCTCTGACCTGCACAGCTGGCAGCTGAGTGCCGCCAATCCAGTGTTGGCGGTGACGGGGCTCGACGAGGGGATCAATGCGTCCGATCCCGAGATCGTCGAGTTCGAAGGCACGACGTACGTGTATTATTCGGTCGGCGACCAGCTCACCTGGATGGACATCAAGCGCGCAACCTATCCCAGACCACAGGCCGAGTTCTTCGCGCAGTGGTTCGCCACCCCTGGCATCGTCGATGTTGGCACCGCCGCCAACCCGTGAAGAACGAGCGTCCCGTGAGACCGTGCGATACTGGCGCAGCGCGTCAGTTCTTGCCGACGTACCAGTCGGATTCATACCAGAGGAGGCCGTATTCGGCCCGGAGGCTCACGCCCTTCATCTCTCGGTACATGCGCTCCACTTCCTTGAAGCCCCAGAGCAGGTTCATGTACCCGCCATCGTGGACATCCTCGGTCTCGCCGCCGCGCTTCTCCACTTCGGTGATCTTGAGGATCTCAGCCACTTTGCGGAGAATGAGCATGAAGAGCAGAAGCCGAGTGGGGAGCTTTCGCAGCTCGGCCATGTAGGCTCTGAGTCGGTACGTCTCGAAGTCGCGGCGCGCTTCGGGGGTGCTGAGCGCGGCAAAGGCGGCTTCGCACTGGCGGGAGAACTGAACCACACCCACCGGGTTCACGCTCATCCTGTCCGCCTCCTCGTCGTAGTCGGCCACCCACTCGGGGCATACGGCGTCACCCGTTTCAAAGAACTGCACCTTGGTCTCTTCCAAGCCAGCATACGGCGCAACGAACATGGTCGCCAGCGCATCCACGATGCGGGACTTGTTCACCTTGACCGCGAGACCTCGGAGCGGCTCGGCGTCATCAACGACGGGCTGCTCGAAGTTCAGGTACGATTTCGCAAGCTTTTCGAATTGTCGCCAAGTGGAGGCGAGTGTGCGGGGTGCCATAGTCACAAACCTTAAATTTAGCGTAATTTAGCGCATGTGACCAGGAACGCCAGCTGCGGTGGGAAATCGCCTTCCTCCGGGGGCTAGCGGGAGTTTACTGCGGGTGGTCCGATGCAATGTCCCATCCTGTTGATATGGAAGCCGATAGGCTACATGCCTGGCGTATTACCCACTGTGTCTTCCGTGCAGCCTGTCCAGCCCCAGCGTCTTGATGAGCTGGATCTGATCCAGGCTCTCGCGGGTATCGACTTTGGCGGTAGGCTTGGGGCCGGGCGTCGAGGAGGGGTAGACCAAGACGATTTCCTGCAGACCGTCCAGTTGCTTGAGCATGTGTTCCGCACTCATGTCGAGGTGGGCGTCGCGAGTTCGGCGGTGGAGCCAGTTGACAAGCGAGAGACCAAGCATGCAGTAGAACGAGTGGACACGGATCTTGGAGTCCGTCCACG
>JABGQJ010000956.1 GCA_018648945.1 Victivallales bacterium | reverse complement strand
CGGTGATTCTCTGGGGCATGCCAGAGCCGCCGTTCGATGGTGGCCGCATCAAGTCCAACTCGTTCTGCGCGGTGAACATGAATGCCCATGCGCTGCGCAAACTGGGCCATCCCTACAGCTTCGTCTACGGCATACCGGATGCCATTGCAGCGGACATGAGCCGCCAGTTCCGCGTCACCGCCTGCATCAAGCGTCTGCGCACCACCCGGATCGGCATGGTGGGCTCGCGGGTGCCCGGCTTCTACACCTCCTGCTTCAATGAACTCGCCCTGCGCCGGGAACTCGGGGTCGAGGTGAAGTACATCGACCTGCTTGAGATCGTGGATGCGGCCGAGAAACTCTCCGACGAGGAAGTCGATGCCGCCTACGAGCACATCACCAGCGCGGCCAGTTCCTGCGGGGGCGTGCCCGAGGAGCAGTTGCGCAAGGGGGCCCGTCTCTACGGTGCCTTTACGGCCTTCCAGAAGCAGCTGAATCTCGACGGTTTCGCGGTGAAATGCTGGCCCCAGATCGGGGACATCTTTGGGATCGGTGTCTGTTCGACTCTCGGTCAGCTGACCGCCGATGGCATGGTTGCGAGCTGCGAAGGCGATGTGTACGGGGCAGTGGCCATGGTCATCCTCCAGGAACTGTCCGGTACGGCCCCCTTCTACTGCGACCTGATCGCCTTCGAGGAAGACGAGAACGTAGGGCTTGGCTGGCATTGCGGAGCGGCGCCGGTCTCGCTCTGCGCGGAAGGTTGCGCCAGCTCTCTGGGGCTGCACTCGGTGATGGATGGCGGCAATGTGAAGGGCATCACCCACGACTTCCCGCTCAAGCCGGGCCCGGTCACCTTCACCCAACTGGGCGAGGATCTGGACGGCAGCTACCGCTTCCTGATTGCCGGCGGCGAAGGCCTTGAGACCCCGCAACTGCTGCCGGGGAACCCGCTGCGCATCCGCTTCGAAGCTCCTCTGGACGTGCTGGTCGACACGATCATCGAGGGTGGTTTCTCGCACCACTACACCGTGGGCTACGCCGACCTGCAGGGCGATCTGATCTCGCTCTGCAAGTGGCTCGACATCACGCCGGTGCTGCTGTGATTCCCCACATGGAAAGAGGTCTGGCACGCATGATCAGCCAAGCAACGCGCATGGTATTGGGGGTGATGGCAATGGCGACAGCAGCTGGTGCCCGCGAGTACTACGTGGATTCCGCCCATGGCGAGGATGGGAATGCCGGGACGTCTCCGACGGCGGCCTGGCGTAGCTTGGCGCAGGTCAACGCGGCCAAACTGAAGCCTGGCGACACGGTGCGCTTTGCCCGTGGCGGCCAGTGGCGCGGTGCGCTGTCGCCGCACAGCGGCAACGAAGCGGCACCGATCACCTATACGTCCTACGGCAAAGGCGAGAAGCCGGCCCTGCTGGGCTCGATCGCACTTGATCAGCCAACCGATTGGGTGCAGGAAGGCCCCAATCTCTGGGCCACGCGGGCGTCGGAGTACCGCGATGGCCGGGTGGTCATGGACTGTCGCGAAGCCGAATGGTTTTGTCACCGTGAAAACGGTGCCGACGTCGAGGTCACCACGCAGAAGAGCGAGACGGGGATCGTCTACCGCCTTGCCTGTCGCAACAGCGGCACGAAGTCGAACCATGTGCAGATGTGGGGGGCATTCCCCGACTGGGAGGCGGTCAGCAAGGACGCCACCATGATCACGCTGCGCTACCGCGCCCGCAGCACGATCCCCTTCCGCCCCGGCGGAATGACCGTGCGCCGTGGCGCGAATCCGTGGAACTCCTATGGCGGGGCGGGAGGAAGTCCGGCCCTGACGACGGAGTGGCAGGAATTCTCGGCCCGCCTCAACCTGACAGGCCGAGGCGACCATCCTCGCCTGCACTTCAACCTTGGTGGCCTGTTGCCCAAGGGGGCCGTATTCGAGTTCCAGCCCCTGGAACTGGTGGAGACCGCCTGCACGGCCGGGGCGCCGTTGACCGCGGACGTGGGGAACATCATCTTCGACCACGGGCCAACCTGTGGTTGGAAGAAGTGGGACGTGAAGGAACTGACCAAGCCGCTGGACTACGTCTACGATGGTGCGAGCACCCGGGTCTTCATGAACTGCGACCAGAACCCAGGCGAACGCTTCGGCAGTATCGAGCTGGCGATGAAACGCCACATTGTCAGCCAAGGCGGCGCTCACCATGTGGTCTACGACGGCCTGGCACTGCGCTACGGCGCCGCGCACGGCTTTGGCGGCGGCGATACGGCTCATCTGACCATCCGCAACTGCGATATCTCCTACATCGGTGGCGGGCATCAGCACAGCAATCGCGGCCGCCCGGTTCGCTTCGGCAACGGCATCGAGTTCTGGGGGGCCGCCCACGACAATCTGGTCGAAGGCTGCCGCATCTGGGAGATCTACGACGCGGCACTCACCAACCAGGGGCGTGGGGCAAGCTCGAAGGAGATCAACATCACCTACCGCAACAACATCATCTGGAACGCCGAGTACTCCTTCGAGTACTGGAACAACCCGGAGACGGCGGAAACCCGGAATATCCTCTTCGTCAACAACACCTGCGTCAACGCCGGGGTCGTCTGGTCCCACGCCCAGCGACCAGACCGCAATGGCAGCCACCTGATGATGTATACCAACAAGGCCAAGACGTCCGGTTTCGAGATCAGATACAACATCTTCTGCCAGACCACCGACTGGGGGAGCCGGTTCAGTGCCGGTTGGGATCCCCGTCCGCTCATTGACCACAATCTGTGGT
>JABGQJ010000955.1 GCA_018648945.1 Victivallales bacterium | reverse complement strand
CGGGGTGCGCGGCTACGCCGTTGCCCGCGACCTCTTTCTCGACGGCAACACCTTCCGGGACAGCCCCTCGGTGTCGCGCAAGCCCCTGGTTGGCGCGGCCGAGATGGGCTTGGGGCTCCGTTGGGGGTCGTGCCGTTTCGTCTACGCCCACGTCCTGCGCACCCGCGAGTTTGATGAACAGGCCAGCGGGCAGCAGTTCGGCAGCATGGACCTCACCTGGTTTTTCTGACGGTGCCACAGCTCTGGGCCAGCGTGGCCAGGATGGCGGGGATGGTCCGTTCCCAATCCGGGGGGATATCCTCGCTGATCATCAGGCAGGCTCGGGTCGGGCCCGCATCGTGGGCCGCCCGGCGGATGTGTTCCGCGAGGGCCTCTGGGGCCAACTGGTACCAGCCCAGATTGGGGTGCACCCACAGGAACTTGTCCGGCCAAGCCGCCCGCGCTTCGGCGACGGTCATGTCTCCCTCGGGCGGCTCGGTGAACGAATCGATACCGTCGAGGTCCAGGGCCGCGATATCGTCGGCGATGCCGCGCAGGTTGCCGTCATAGTGGACCAGCAGGCGTTTGCCGGCGGCATTGAGGATATCCAGAATCTGTTGGTAGAGCGGGACTAGGTACTGACGGTAGCAGCGCGGGCCCATGGTCTCGATCGAGAGGTTCTCCCACAGTTTGATCTGCTGCGCGGGGCTCTGCGCGGCGCAACGGATCTCTTCGAGCTTGATGGCGTTCATCACTTCCAGCAGTTCCATCATTGCGGGTTCCCCCAGGGCCAGATCGAGCGACCACTGCTCCAGCCCCACCCAGTCGATCTGCAGGACCATCAGGGGGGTGCGTCCCGAACCAAGCCCCTGCACCTGGCCGACGGTGATTCCTCCATCGCCCAACGCGGCCTCCGAGGCCTGGAATGCCGTCACCTCGGGGGCCACCCGGACCCCCTCGAGCGCCCGGATCATGATGCGGTAGTCCTCCGGCGTCTTGATGAAATGCTCCTGCCGCCACTCGCCGAGATACCACTCGTGCAGTTCGCCCCGGTCGGTGACCATCCGGACATCGCGGCGGGGGAGGCCATCCTGCTCGCTGGTCGTCTCGATGATCTCGAAGTTCGGATGCTCGTGGCGGATGAGATTGGCGTGGTTGATCTGCCCCAGCCCCAGCGCGAACAGTCGCGCCCAGTCCACCTGCGGCCGGTTCTTCACGAACCAGTCGTAGACCGCGTAGACCGGTTGCTCGACTGGTTCGCCAGCCAGCAGGCGTTCGAATCTCGCGCGAATCGTGTCGTGTTTCATGGCTTGGGCTGCTCCTGCAAGTGGGTTCCTGAGCCCGCAACGGCCTCTCTTCTCCCGCCACCCGTGTAGCGATGCCGCAACGTCCACAGCAAGGTCAGGATCAAGGGCCAAGCCAAGGCCAGTGCCATGGGCACGCCGAGTCTGGCCTGGGTCAGACGGATGAACGTCATCACGGGTAACATGATCAGGACGATCCACGGGATGCGGCGCACGATCGTCCACAGACTGTGCCGCGCCTCGTAGGTCGTGATCACGCTGACCATCGGGAACATGGTCATGAACCCCCCCAGGTACTGTTTGATGGCGACGACCCCGGCGATCACCAGGGCGATGGCGGGTAGTTTGATCCAGACCGGTAGAGCGGTGCGATGGTCGGGTTCCTCGCGGTAGGGGAGGGCGCGGGTCAGCACGAGGGACACGGCGAGCAGGAGCAGTGCCGCTCCCCAGAACGCCAGGTCGCCCGTCGGCTGCAGCTGGGCGATCCCGGCACCGACTGCGCAGTAACCGAGCGCACAGACGACGATGGACGGCAGGATGGGCCAACGACACCGTGCATGCAGTGCCCAGACCCCGACCGCGAAGCCAATAAGCAGGCCCATGCCGAGCACATTGGTGGCGTCCAACGGGCGCCCCAAGGACAGGGTCGCCAACGTGAACGGCACCGGCAACATGAGGACAAGGGCCTTGCGCTCCGGGCTTCGCACGTAGGCCACCACCGTGCCCATCAGGGAAACCCCCGCGATCAGGGCGATATCCCAGCCGTTCACCTTGCCCCCTCGCCTTGGCATGCAGTGTCGGGGGAACCGAAATCTGGCACTTCCATGAGTTCGCCGCCTCGCAGCGCCGATTCGTGGGCGACGAGTCCGGGAATCAGGTAGCGGGCGGCGTCCCACACGTGGTTTGGCGGGGTCTTGCCGGTCACGCAGGCGGAGACGAAATCGTGGACGAGGAACTGGTGCGACCCGTTGTGCCCGTTGCCCAGGCCCGCGAATTCCTTTGGCAGGAGATGCACGGGGTGCACTTCCGATGCCCCTCGGTGGGTGCCATCCGTGGAGGTGACCTTCGCCATGTCCCCGGTGGCCGCGCCCACAGGCATGCCCTTGCACTTGAGCGTTTCCGTGAGGTCGATGCAGGTGGCGCGGTCCTTGGTCACCCACATCTGGCTGCCGACCTGTGCCTCGTAGCTGGCCTCGGTGCCGTAGAGGCTCATGCCCACGGTTCCTGGATGGCCGATGCGGCGGAACTCGCTGATCCGGGACGTGCTGCCGTCGGACATGCGGCACAGCATGGTCTCGTTGCTGAAGGGATTCTGCCAGACGTTGTCTTCCCTGGCGTAGAGGTTGTCGGGATGGCGATCCACGAATCCCATGCCGCAGACATGCGTAGCATAGGCGCCGGTCACCGACACGATCATGCTGGTCGAATGGGTGGGGTAGAACATGGGGGGCATGCCGAAGTACTTCTCCCA
>JABGQJ010000954.1 GCA_018648945.1 Victivallales bacterium | reverse complement strand
GGCAGTGTAGCCTAGGACGAAACACAGCCGAGTCCTAGGTAAGGAACCACTTGCGGGCGAGTCCTGTAGGGACGCCGCACCCCGGTACCGCCTCGCGTGTTCTGAGACCGAAACAGTCCTATGTCGGTTGTGCCGGGCGTTGTCTCGTGCTAGAACAGGCTGTAGGTTCCCCCGAGTGGATCCCGTTCCTGTTGGGGCGATTCGCTCACCCATCGATGAAACGGATTGCCAGCCGCGCCAGAGCGGAGATTGAGTTTCTCACAGCATGCAGAAGGCAGGATCATGAGCAACACCTACCGCGTCGGGATCATCGGCTTTGCGCACATGCACATCAATCGGGTGGCGGCGCTCTTTGGCGACCATCCCCAGCTTGAGTGGGGGGGCTGCGCGGACACTGTGCCCCTGGTTCCCGAGCTGTCAGAGGCGCGCTTCACGCGGGCCTGGAATAAGCAACACGCGCTGACCGAGCTTGGTGTCCCGAAGGCCTACGACACCTACGCGGAGCTACTGGCAGAGGGCAATCTGGACATTGCCATCATCTGTAGCGAAAATGTCTGTCACCCCGAGATCGTCGAGGCCTGCGCGGCGGCAGGGGTACATGTATGCGTCGAGAAACCCATGGCCATGTCGCTGGCCCATGGTCTGCGCATGGCCCGGGCCTGTGAAGCGGCTGGAACCACCATGGCGGTCAACTGGCCGATTGCCTGGTCGGCTCCGATGCGCCAGATGAAGTGTCTCATCGACGATGGTCTGATCGGGCGCGTGTTGCAGGTCAAGTACCGCAGTGGTCACACCGGACCGCTGGGCCAGGGCGCGGCGCACAGTGGGGTGGCGGCCAGTGACGACAACCTCAGCGGGCCGGAACGGGCGGCGTCTTGGTGGCATCAGACTGCTGCCGGGGGTGGGGCCATGATCGACTTCTGCTGCTACGGAGCCATGCTGGCACGCTGGTTTGTGGGCGAGCAGGCCCAGGGCGCAATGGCCATGAAGGCAAACCTGGCCAGTCACTGGGGCGAGGCAGACGACAATGCCACCATGATGGTCCGTTTCCCTGGAGCCATTGGCCTCTTTGAGGGATCGTGGACGACTCTGCACCATGGCGTGCCGACTGGACCGGTGGTCTACGGCACGACCGGCACGCTGGTCATGGACAGCAGAGACGGCAAACAGGTCATCCGCCTGGAGCGTGGGGGGGGCAGACGGAGTTGCTGACAGGCGAGGATCTGCCCAAGGACCGGGCGGACATTGCCAGCGAGTACGTGCACCATCTCGACACGGGGGATGCGCTGCCGCCGTTGTTGAGCACCGCCCTGAACCTGGAAGCGCTGGCGATTCTGGACGCGGGCGTCAAGTCCGCCGAGAGTGGCCAACTTCAGATGGTGGGCAGCAACGTGTGGACCACGGGGTGACGCGATGAAACTGGCTAGCAGTACCTGGAACTTCACCGAGGAACTTGAGGCGGGGTCGCTCGACCTCCCGGGCCTGTTCGGGGAGTTGGCGCGGGCGGGCTGTGACGGTGTCGAGATCATGGGCTATCACCTGGAGGCCATCGACGAGGCGTATCTTCGCGGCCTGCGCAAGCAGGCGGCAGCGCGGGGGCTCGACATCGCCGCCCTGGACGCCCGGAATCTCCGCCTCGGCAGCAACTGGGCGGACTACCGAACGGACATCGCGATGATCAAACTGTGGATTCGCGCGGCCGCGATCCTTGGTTGCCCGACGGTCGTTGCATTTCTCGGCGGCTTTGAGGCCGAGGGGCAGAAGCAGCGCCTGCGCGATCTGGCAGCCCTGCGCGAATGCGCGGCATTCGCCCAGGACCGGGGCGTGCGCCTAGGGGTTGAGAACCACCGTATCTACCTCACGACGGCGGCAGTCGACCCGGCCGGTCGGGAAGCAGAGGACCTGGCCTGGCTCATGGCTCGCCTCGATTCACAGACCGCAGGGACCGTTCCTGATACAGACAATGTCTATCGCGCCCAGTACCCGGGTCTGTCGTCGGGAGAGCGCAGCAGGACTCTGTCTGTCTTCGCCGGACTCCTGCGCTGGGCAGTGCACGCGCACGTGAAAATCAAGGGCTCGCCAGAAGCAGACGAACCCCTCCAATTTGCCCCCGAGGAAGTCCTCTCGGTGCTCCGGACAGGCGGCTACAGCGGGGATCTCGGCTTCGAGTTCATGAAGCCCGTGGTCGGCGACAAGATGCTCGTGTTGGGGCAGACGGTGGCGGCATACCGGCGCGCGTTGGCGAAAGAATGTTGATGGGCCAGGTCTTTGACATTCAGCGCTTCTCCACTCACGACGGGCCTGGCATCCGGACCACGGTGTTCTTCAAGGGCTGCCCCCTGCGCTGCTTCTGGTGCCAGAACCCCGAGGGACTCACTTCCGAAAGGCAACTGCAGTTCACCGCGACCCGCTGCGTTCTCTGTGCCGAATGCGCCAAGATCTGTTCCGCTGGAGTCCATGTCCTAGCTGGCGACTCCCACGAGATTCGGCGCGAGACATGCAGGCTCTGCGGTGGGTGCGCCGAGGTCTGCCTGCCCGGAGCGCTGACCCTGGTCGGCGGCGAGCGGGAGGTGGCGGGTATTCTGGCAGTCGTCCTTCAGGATCGGGTGTACTACGACCAATCCGGCGGCGGTGTGACCCTCTCGGGCGGCGAACCCCTGATGCAGCCGGACTTCGCCAGGAGCCTGCTCACGGCATGTCGGGAGGCGGGTATCCACACCGCCCTTGATTCGTCGCTGTGCTGCGCCCGCGAAGCGCTG
>JABGQJ010000953.1 GCA_018648945.1 Victivallales bacterium | reverse complement strand
CCGCACAGTTCCCCTTTGGTGCCGCGGGGAAGTTTCCCGACCGACGACCAACCCGTGGGCATCGGCCGCGTCCGGGTCCGCCGCGACGGGCTCTTTGCCCAGGTCTTCGGTACCGCAGGCGAGCTGGTCACCAAGCCCCTCCCGGTCACCGGCCGCCAGCTTCAGGTGAACGTCGACGCGGGAGCCAACGGCGAACTCCAGGTTGCCGTGCTTGATCCCACGGGCCAGACCATCCCCGGCTACTCGCTGGACGCCTGCGCGCCGATCATCGGCAACCGGGTGGACACGACGGTGTCCTGGGAAGGCAAGAGCGGCCTCGAAGACCTACGCGGCAGAGACGTCAGCCTGCAGTTCGCAGGAGCACACGCGCGGCTCTTCTCCTTCGCCTTCCAGGATTGACGCGACTACAACCCCAGCGCATCCAGCAAGACGGCAGGGCCGAACCGTACCGGATCGGCGGTCGGCAAGCCGGTTTCCCTTTCCGTATCGGCGATGATGGCGCGGGCTTCGTCGTCGGTGTATTCCGCCGTGTTCAGCGAGATGGCGGCAACCTTGCCAGCGGGGAAGCGGCCACAGAGCGAAGCCACGCTCTCGTACAAATCGGCCACCTCCCGAAGAGGAGGGATCGCCAGCCAGGAGAAGTCGCGCAGCGTCTTCTGGCAGGGACGGTGACAGAGAATCATGTGGGTGGGCATGGTGCCGCGCAGCAGCGGCAAGGTGGCCGTGCTGCCAGGATGGAGCAGGGACCCTTGCCCCTCGACCACGATCAACTCCGCCTCCCCGGCTTCGAGCACGACCTTCTCCACCGCCCCCGCCGCGTAGTCCACGCGCACGGCGTCCAGAGGCAGCCCCTTGCCCATGATCGAGATGCCAATCTGCCCCGTGGCGATGAACACGGCCGTGTGACCGCGTTCGTCGGCCAGTTGGGTGATGAGAAGCCCGGCGGTCATCTTGCCGTTGGCCATATCCGTGCCGACCATGACCACACGGGTATTGTCCAACAATCGCGCGCGCCCCTTGCCGACGCCGAGATCGGTGGGCTCGCGACGGATGTCCCAAACCCATTGACCGGCGGCCAGATTCTGGTATCTCTCGGAGAGCCGATCGTGCAGGCCATTGACGATCGACAGGCCAGCGGCGACCGCCTCGGCCACTTGGCCTGCCCAAGCCGGAGGCAGGAGCCCGCCAGAGGGCGCGATGCCCAGAGCCATCACGGTGGCCCCCAGCGCGACGGCCTCGGCGACCGTGCCGACCACCGGGCAATCACGCAGGCCCGGCACCACGTCCACGACCCGCTTTCCCGCATGGCAGGAATCGATCACGCAGACCACGGGATTCTTGGAGAAGCGGAGAATGCCGTACCCCATCTTCCCGTGCGAGTCACCCAGACTCTCTTCCATGAAAATGGCCAGGGGTTGATCAGGCGTCAGCATCGGCAAACCTCGCTCCGTGTCCGGGATCTTCGGTGGGGACCACCACGCCGTCGAGCAACGGCGCACCGACGGTGGGATCATTGGCCAGATTGAGCTGGGAATCCAGGTCGATATGGTCAAACAGCGCGCCCAGCGCCGCGCCGGCGGAGATGGCCACATTGGTCTCGCCCATGCAGCCGATCATGGTGCCCAGACCATGGGCGCGAGCAGCCGCCACGATGCGCAGGGCCTCGGTGACGCCGCCGCACTTCATCAGCTTCAGATTGACCCCGTCCACTCGGTCGGCCAGCGCTGGCACGTCCGAGGCGTAGTTGCAGCTCTCATCGACGTAGATGGGCAGCGGCCGGTCGGCGAAGAGCGGGGCCAGATCCGCCTCGGTGCCCTGGGGCAGCGGCTGTTCCACATAGTCCACCCCGCAGTCGGCCAGATACCGGCACATCATGGTGGCCCCGGCCAGATCCCAGCCGCCATTGGCATCCACGCGAAGCGAGACGCCGAACGGGGCGGCGACTTCGCGGACCATCTCGAACATGGCCTGATCCGCGTCCAGGCCCTCGGGAGAACCCAGCTTGATCTTGAGATGCTTCGCGCCGCTGGTCCGCAGGATAATCGGCACCCGCTCGCGCACCACCTCAGGGGTCTCGATGCCGATGGTGACAGAGGTCGGCACCGTGGGCAAGGGCAAGCCGAGCATCCGGTACAATGGCAACCCCGCCTGTTTGGCCAACAGATCCCAAAGCGCCACATCGAGGGCGGCCAGAGCCCGCGGCCGCACGCCCATCTCACGCCCCCGCGCGTAGACCTCGTGCACCGACAGCCCAGCCAAGCCAGAGGCAACCAACTCGCCCAGCTCAGCCAGCCCCGTGTCGCAGTTCTCGCCGCCGGGCACATTGGTCCCCGACAGCTCGCCCACCCCAACCAGGCCGTCCTGCTCCACGAACGCAAAGAGATTCTCCGACCCCGCACTTACGCCTCGGCTAATGCGCAGGGGGAAGACCTTCTTCAGCCGTACTCGTCGGAATGTCACCTTCACGGAACGGTTCTCCTTGGCGGGAACGACGCGGGCCTCGCGACACGTCACTGTCTTGCCAGTCTACCATATTGACAGTCGGGCCGTAGGGCGAGCCCCTCCTGGGATTTTGCGTACCTGTGGCGCCACCGGTTAGCCAGAGGGTATCCACAAAGCCTCTCGGGGGTCGATTTCGGGTCGAAATCGGCCCGGCCTGACGCGCGTTGGCCTGCGCGTCGGGGTCTGGGAGGCCGTCGATCGGCCCCGCGCGGCCGGAAACGGCGAAACGGGCTGTTTGCCGGACAGGGGCATCCCTCCCGGCTCCGGC
>JABGQJ010000952.1 GCA_018648945.1 Victivallales bacterium | reverse complement strand
AAGCCAGTAGAGGGCGACGGATTTGGTGACCATCTGCTGGTAGCCGTGTTGGGGAGAGGTCTTGTGGAAGTAGGCCACGCCGCCGCCGGGCCAGAGCACGTCTTCGTAGCGGGTGAGTGCCTGGCGGGCCTCCTTCAGAAAGTCCTCCCGCTTGCAGACGGCGCCCGCTGCCGCGAGCCCGGATAGGTAGTAGAACTCGGGGTTGGCGTACTGGCCGTTGCAGAGATTGCGCTGCATGACATCCATGGTTACTTCGGCACAGGTCGCGAGGGTCCGCTTCCAGCGCGTGGCTCGTGGCTCGTCCACCGCGCCGTTGTCCAGCCAGGACCAGACCGCCCAGGCGTAGGAATGCAGGAGGAAATAGGAGTCCAGCCCCTGTTCGTCGCGCAGCCCGTTGGCAAACTGCTTGGCGAGATGGTCCATCAGGAAGAAGGCATCTTCCTTCAGCTTGCCGTCCTGATGGGACCGACTCCAGGCATGGCGGTAGGCGGCTGCGGCGACCCAGGCGATGTTGGCGTCCTCGGCTCTCCCACCGTAGATGGTGCCGAACTTCGGGCTCTCCGGGTCGCGCACGATGCGTTTGAGTCCCCCCACCGCGCGGTCTTGGACGGTCCAGTGGCAGAACCCGACCAGATCCTGCGGCACGGGCGGCAGGTCCTCGACCCCCGACGCGAGAAGAGCGCTGACGAGGGAGGCCGCGAAGAGGAAACGGGTGGGCGAGGTCATGCCGAGTCTCCGTTCTGCTGGGTTCCTACAGGGGGCGGTACTCGCCACGACTGAGGTTCGGGAGCGGTTGCGTGTTCTGGTTGATGCGGGCCGCGAGCTTGGCCAGCATCTCTGTCTTGAGGGTTGCGGCCTCGGGGGCGTCCACGAGGTCGTGGAGTTCCTCGGGGTCAGCGTCGAGATCGTAGAGCCGGCCCGGGCTGGCGGGCACCGTAACTGGCTTGTCCAGGTGTAGCCGGCCAAGCTCGCGTCGGTCCAATGCGGGGTCTCCCCACATGAGCTTGTGGTGCCCGTCGAAGAGCATCTTGTCGCAGCCCATCTCGCAGAAGATCGTGTCGCGGTGGCAACTGGTCTCCCCCCGGAGCAGGGGGGCAAGGCTCTGCCCTTGATCCAGGTCATGGGCAGGGATGTCGACCAGATCGCAGAGCGTGCGCCCCACGTCGAACACCTCGACCAGGGCCTGGGAGTCCGTGCCGGAGCGGATGCCCGGGCCACTGAAGAGCAATGGCACTCGGACACTGGCTTCGAAGAAGGAGGTCTTGCCAGACCTGTGATGGTCTCCTGCCATCTCGCCGTGATCGGCGGTGTAGACGAAGATCGTGTTCTCAAGTTCCCCTGCCGCAGCGAGCGCTTGGCGCAGGCGGGACACCCCGTCGTCCACTTGGCTGATCATGGCCCGATAGCCGCGCCGCCCCGCCAGGACATGGTCGGCCGGTTCGGGGTGCCCGATGGGGTCGGGCTCGGGTTGATCGCGGTAGGGGTCGAGGAACCGGGGGTTGGGCTCGATGGGAGAGTGGGGGCCGCCGAAGCCCACGTGCAGCAGGAACGGCTGTGACCGGTCACGATTGGCCAGCCAGTCGAGGGCGGTCTGGGTCACGAACTCGCTTTCTTGGAATTCGGTGGGCAGTTCCCATTCGTGGGGCACCCAGCAGCCGTCTCCCTTGCGGTCCTTGTCCATGAAGTAGTGCCACTTGCGGTAGTACTCCAGAACCTGCTCGAAGACGCCGTGTGCGCGCAGGAATTCGGTGTAGGCGCAACGGATGCCAGTCTTCAGCATGCCGTTGGCCGAGATCTCGGCAATGTCGTCCCAGCCCAGGGAATCCATGAGCTGACGATGCGATTCGCCGGCCAGGTCCGAATCGTAGGCGTGGATCTCCATATGGGTCTTGCCGACTGCGGCCGTGCGGTAGCCAGCTGCTCGGAACTGCTTCACGAAACTCGGCGTGTCGGGGGGCAGTTGGTGGAGGTTCGTGAAGGAGCCGGAGTTCATGCCGTAGCGGCCCGAGGCGATGGCCGCGCGGGAAGGGGAGCACAGCGGCGCGTTGCAGTAGGCGCGGCGGAATACCGCGCCGCCCGCAGCCATCTGGTCCAGACAGGGAGTGATCGTTCGTCCGTCCTCGTAGCCCACGAAGTCCCAGCGGTGTTGGTCCGCAATCACAAAGACGATATTCGGTCGCATAGTCGGGCTCCGGTTTGCGCGTATGTCTCCGACTCTGGCGCAGGCTCCGACGAAATCAAGCCCAACGCAAGTGGGATGAATGGAACCTACCGGTGTCTGCTGCCGTCTAGATCGGCGAATGATCGGGTGGAAATCAGGAATTGTACCATGGACTCCAATCCTCTACGCATAGGTCGTCATCTGGCTGGTTTGGCTCTGCTTGTCGGTGTCTCCGGGTGCTTCAAGTATCTGGCGGATAGGGACGTATCTCCCGCTCCCCAAGGCGTGCACAGGATGCGTGTGCTGACGGCCACGGGGGCTGAGATGCCCTTGGCTCAGTACACGGGCAAGGTGCTGCTGATCGTGAACGTGGCCAGCAAGTGCGGGTTCACGAAGCAATACGAGGGTCTCCAAGCACTCCACGACAAGTACCGCGAGCGGGATTTCGAGATCTTGGCCTTCCCCTGCAATCAGTTCAAGGGGCAGGAACCTGGCTTTGACCAGGAGATTCAGACCTTCTGCCGGACCGTCTACGGGGTGCGTTTCCCCGTCTTCGCCAAGATTGAGGTGAATGGGGGCGGCGCGCATCCGCTGTACAAGTACCTCAAGAAGG
>JABGQJ010000951.1 GCA_018648945.1 Victivallales bacterium | reverse complement strand
GCAAGGTCGATACGTCCATACGCAAGTGGGAAATCACGGCCAGCGTCGACTTGGAGCAACTCGCGGCCAAGGGTTCCTACGTACTCCGCGCGCAGGTCACCGATGGAGCGCGACGCGTGGCGGAGTTCAGGAGTCGATCATTCGGAGCCAAGGATCTCGTTGACGGGCGCCTGTCGTTCACCCATGGTTGGCACCCGGAGAAGCTCTGGGATATCCACACGCCCGGCAACCTGTATCAGATGACCGTGTCCCTGCTCAGCCCGCGCGGGGCCCTACTGGACGAGGGACTTCCCACGCGCTTCGGGTTCCGTGAGTTCTGGATCGACGGGCGTGACTTCTACCTGAACGGAACGCGCCTCTTCCTCTCCGCGATCCCCTTCGACAATGCCCAGGTCAGCGCCGGCGCCGCCACGTATGCCGCAGCACTCGAAACCATGAAGCGGATGCAGACCTTCGGCATCAATTTCGTCTATACCCACAACTACGACTGCAACCCCGGCTCCTACCTGGGCTTTGCGGAGATCCTGCGCGCGGCGGACGACGCCGGCATGCTGGTCGCTCTCTCGCAGCCACACTTTGGCCACTACGACTGGAAGGCGCCCGATGCCGACGAAGCCAACGGCTATGCGGGGCACGCTGCCTTCTTCGTGCGCGCGGCTCAGGATCACCCCTCGGTTGTGGCCTATTCCACCAGCCACAACGCGTGCGGCTATGCCGACGACATGAACCCACAGGCAATCGACGGCCTCCAAAACCCCCGCGATCAGTGGTCCCAGGCGAATGCCAGGAAGGCATCGCGAGCCGAGGCGATCATCAAGAGGATCGATCCGGCGCGCATCGTCTATCACCACTCCTCGGGCAACCTCGGCTCGATGCACACGGCCAACTTCTACCCCAACTTCGTCCCGATCCAGGAGCTGTCCGACTGGTTCGAGCACTGGGCGACCGAGGGCGTGAAGCCGGTGTTCACCGTCGAATACGCGGCGCCGTTCCCCTGGGACTTCGCCATGTACCGCGGCTGGTACCACGGCGCGCGCAATTTCGGCAGTGCCGTGGTGCCATGGGAGCTGTGCCTCGCGGAGTGGAACGCCCAGTTCTTCGGAGACAAGGCCTACGCGCTGAGCGAAGTAGAGAAGAGGTGTCTGCGCTGGGAGGCCAAGCAGTTCCGCGCCGGCCAGCTCTGGCACCGCTGGGACTACCCGTACGAGATGGGCAGCCGGGACTTCGGCGAGCAGTACCCGGCGATGGCCATGTACACGACCGACAACTGGCGCGCCTTCCGCACCTGGGGCATGTCGGCCAACAGCCCCTGGTCCTACGCGGTCTACTGGCAACTGCGCGACGGGGTGGACCAGAGCCGCAAGGAAGTCGCGACGGATTGGGACAATCTGCAGCGACCCGGTTTCAGCCCAGACTACATCGAGGGACGGTTCGAGCGCATGGTCACTGCCTTCGAGTTCGAGGATTGGGTCCCTACCGTTGCAGCAAAGGCGCTGCTGCGGAACAACATGCCGCTGCTGGCCTACATCGCCGGCGAGCCGGGACGCTTCACGAGCAAAGACCATGTCTTCCATCCGGGCGACACCGTTGAGAAGCAACTCATCGTCATCAACAACTCGCGCCAAACGGTCTCGTGCGACGGGCAATGGGCCCTTTCCCTGCCGCAACCACAGGCGGGCAGAGAGGAACTTGCGCTGCCCACGGGTGAACAGAAGCGCATCCCCCTCCGCTTCACCCTCCCAGACACTCTCAAGCCTGGCCAATACACATTGGCCATGACGACCGCGTTCGGCACCGGCGAGAAGCAGGACGACACGTTCGCGATCCGCGTCGTCCCGCGCCCGGCAGAACCCAAGCCGGCCGGCAAGATCGCGCTCTTCGATCCGCAGGGGGAGACGGGGGCCTTGCTGCGCGGGATGGGGCTGCGCTGCGAGACGGTGAGCGCGGACGCGGATCTGTCACCATTCGATGTCCTTGTGATCGGCAGGAGGGCGCTGACCGTCGACGGCCCTTCGCCCGATGTCAGCCGCGTCAAGCAGGGGCTCCACGTGGTCGTCTTCGAGCAAACAGCGGCGGCATTGGAGAAGCGTCTCGGCTTCCGGGTGGTCGAGTACGGCCTCCGACAAGTGTTCAGGCGTTTGCCGGACCACCCGGCCCTGGCAGGCATCGACGAGGAACTGCTCCGCGACTGGCGCGGCGAAGCGACCCTCCTCCCCCCGCAACTGGAATATGAGAAGAGGCCCGGCGAAGTGCCGCAGAAGAAGTGGTGCGGAATCGACATCAAGCGCCTGTGGCGGGCCGGGTGCCGCGGCAACGTGGCATCTGTGCTGATCGAGAAGCCGGGACGCGGCGACTTCATGCCGATCGTCGATGGTGGCTACAGCCTGCAATACAGCCCGCTCCTGGAGTACCGCGAAGGCAAGGGCATGGTCCTGTTCTGCCAGCTGGATGTCACCGCCCGGTCGGTCACCGACCCGGTGGCGGAGACGGTGGTGCGGAGCATCATGCGCTACGTCTCCGAGCGCCGACCGAAAGCCCGCCGCAGGGTCCTCTATGCGGGGAAACTGGCAGGCAAGCGCCACCTCGATGCGAACGGCTTCAGCCCGACCCCGTTCGCGGGAGGCGCGCTGTCACCGGACCAGGTTCTGGTGGTCGGCAGCGACGGCGAAAAGGTGCTGTCGAGAAACAAGGGCTCGGTCGCCGCCTTCCTGAAGGCCGGCGGCAACCTGCTGGCGCTCGGCCTCGACGAGGAACAGGCGAACGCCTTCCTGCCGTGGC
>JABGQJ010000950.1 GCA_018648945.1 Victivallales bacterium | reverse complement strand
CAGGGACATCAGCCTCGATCCCCTGCCGGCCACCTGGTCGGGATCCCTGCCGCCGCAACAGGAGGTGCTCATCCGTGGCGGAGAGGCCACCCAGCTCCTCCATCTTCGCATTCCGGGACGGGGCCAGGTCGGGCTGGTTTGGCCAGGTCAGCTCGTCCGTGTGGTCGGGCCAGACGATGGTGATGGTGCGGCCGTCCGGGACTTGCCCGAAGGTGATCGAGGGGGTGGGGGTGTCGGCGGGCAGGGGGAGCAGGACGGTGGCGAAACGGGGGTTGACCGCGTCCGTGTCGGCACGCAGGACGGGATAGGATGCGGGGCCATGGTAATCCATGGTCTTGCGCGTGTCGGTCCTGAGCACGAGGGGTGTCTCCGCCTCGATACGCACCAGCATGCGGGTGGGAATCGGGGGCAGTTTCACCACCCGCATGGGAGCAGACATCTGACCGGCCTCCGCCTCCCGGAACAGGGAATTGCTGCGTGCCGATTCGAGGGTTGGGGGTGTCTCGGCTTCGGTGGTCAGCAGCAGGCAGTCGATCTGGGCGCCGGGTTCGCGGCGGGAGAAGACGAGGCGATGGGTTCCCGCCTTCAGGTTGTAGGTCACGGAGTCGTGCGGGACACCGCTGACCACCTTGCCCCACGTCCAGGTCCCCGTGCCCGGCATGTGCCAGTCCACCTTCTTCCCATCGTCCATTCGCACGAAGAAGGAGTCGGCCTTGGCCCGTTCCTCGGCTTGCGTCCGGACTCTTGCCCAGACGACGTAGGTTCCAGGCTTCGTTACGCGGAGGTCGAAGCGCAGTTCGCCTGGGGAGGGCGCACCGGGGACCACGCTGGCGTTGGCATCCTCGGTAGTGGTCCACGGTGTGTCCACATAGGCGCTGCCAGACGCATCGCTGGGGGCGAGGACTGCGGTGGTACCGTCGATGGCGGGGGTCATGTCGCCGGAAAGCATCATTTGCCAGGTGAAGGGGTGGCTGTTCTCGTCCTTGCGGATGTCGTCCAGCACGATGGCATAGGCGGGAGCCTTGCCCTTGGGGTAGACGAAGAGCGTGTGGCGGCGGGCGAACTCGACGCCCACGCCGGGCATGTTGCGGTTGTTCTTCTGGTAGGCCTCGGTGGCGTCGAAGAGGCCGTAGCCGTAGCGGTCGGTGTTCGTGTAGGCCGTCACCTTGCCGTTGGTGCCCAGGCCGGCGCCGGAGATGGCCTGCCCCTTGTCGCCGATCAGGACGCAACTGTGGGCGGCGGCCTGGCCGCGTCCGTTCTTCTCCCGCTCGTTCGAGTAGCCGGTGTCGATGGCCCAGCGGTATCCCAGCCCATAGAGGTTGAAGTGTCCCTTGTCGGCCTGGTTGTGGGTGATGGCGTAGTAGGGGACCGGCCTCGACGGAGAACATGAGGTCGTCCTTCTCGTATCCGGTGCGCCAGACGCAAAGCCCGCGTCCCCGGAAGTGCTTGGTCAGGGGCACGCCCGCCGCGACTGGATCGACGGGGGCCACGTCGTTGTCCCACAGGATGCGCTGGAAGGTCCGGTCCGAGCCGGAGCGCTCCCATAGCCAGCGGTAGAGGCCGTCGTCTCGCACCTTGGCTAGGGCGAGTGGAACGCCGTTGATGCCTGCATACTGGGAGTCGTTGCGGGCATCCATGGCCCGTTCGCCGGGCAGGATGGACATTGCGTAGAAGCTGCCCAGTTGGTCGAAGATGGGGTGCTTGTACAGGTCGTGCTTGCTCTTGGCCCGGCGCAGGGCATCGGCAAAAAGGACGGTGTTGGAGAGGCCGTAGCACGAGTAGCCCACGCCTTCCGAGTAGGCGCCGTCTTCGTCGAAGCCGGTTGTCAGCCAACGGTCGATGATGCGGACAGAGTAGTCCACCCATTGCTTGGATTCGTTGGGGTACACATCCCTGAGCACCATGGCCAGACAGCCCGCGCCCCCACCGTTGACGCCGTTGTAGTTGTGGACCTTGTACCACCACTTTTTGGGGGTGTCGAACTCCGCCACGTAGAAGTCGAGGTGTCCCTTGGCAGCCTTGGCCACTTCCTGGCGTTGCGTATCGGTCAAGGCATCGCCCACCCAGTCGTAGCCGAGAGCCAAGCCCCGTAGGATGTCCCCGCGCCCACCGGCAAAGCCGCCGGAAACGGTCTTGTTGGTGATCGGGAACTGCGTCGCGATCGCGTACAGGTAGGCCGCCGCGTGCGCGCCGAACTCCTTGCGCCCGGTGATCTGGTAGGCGAATCCCGCCGTTTCCATGCAGTCGTTGAGCTTGCGCCCAATGGCATGGGCGATGAGGGCGGCATGGCGGCTCTCGGCCATGTGCTCGCTCTTTGTCCTGGCCTGAAAGGGGTCTTCCGGGTCCATGTACTCCCGGTGCTTGGGGTTGCAGCGGTTCTCCGCCTGCTGCAGGATGCCCTGCCAGACGGGCGCGAGTTCCGGGCTCTTGATCTGCTCGCGCAGAGCTGGCAGGTCCTCGGGACCGAAGAAGAGGGTAGGGGAGGCAAGCATGGTGGAACCCATCAGGAGGACGGCTAAGGAGAGTGTTCGGTACACAGTGGGGCCTCTGGTCGTGATGCGTGTCTTGTCAATCAGCACTATACCCCGGTGTGTTGGCAGGCAAAGCCTCTCCTCGTTCACCTTCAGGGCTGTTTCGTTCTGGGGGACTCAGCGTCCTGCGATGCTCCAGCACGGAACCGTCGTTGAGCACTGCCAGCCAGCAGAGACCGTTCCGGTCGGGTAGTGCCCCTCGCGGCGGAGGCCCGCCGCCCCTCCAGCAGTCCTTGCCACTCCCGCC
>JABGQJ010000095.1 GCA_018648945.1 Victivallales bacterium | reverse complement strand
CCTGACCGCGCAGGTCGCCAATTCGGTCGCCGCCATCCCCCTGACCCCAGGCGGGGTCGGCACCCGCGATATGGTGGCCAAGGAGTACTTCGCCGCACTCGGCGTCGAGCCAGCGGAAAAGAAGGGGACAATCCCGGTCATCATGACTCTCGCCATGGTTGGCTGGGCCTTGCTTGGCTCCTTGGTATTCGTCCTCTCTCCCCGACGCAAGACAGAGCCGGAGCCGGAGCCGGAGGTAGAACCGGCAGCGGAGCCTGAAGAAGAGCCCGTGTGATCACATCGGTGGCGACGAGCCGCTATCCGTAGAGCTTGAAGAGCGCCTGCGTGCCGTCGTCGCCACCGCCTTGGGTCTGAAGCGTCTCGTACATCGACTTTGCCAGATCCAGGCCCGGCGTGTCGAGCCCCATGGCCCTGGCCGATTCGGCGGCGATGGTCATGTCCTTGATGAAGTGCTTCACGTAGAAGCCGGGCGCGAAGTTCCCGGCCAGAATGCGTGGGGCCAGGTTGGAGAGCGACCAGCTGCCAGCGGCGCCCGAGCTGATGCTCTGGAGCACAGTGGCGGGGTCGAGCCCGGCCTTCTGGGCATAGGCAATCGCCTCGCAGACTCCGAGCATGGTGGCGGCGATGGCCGTCTGGTTGCACATCTTGCAGTGCTGGCCGCTACCCGCCGGCCCCTGATGGACAATGTTGGCCCCCATCAGCTGGAAGAACGGCAGAACTGCGGCAAAGGCCGCTTCGTCGCCACCGACCATGATCGAGAGGCGCGCCTCGCGAGCCCCGGTGTCCCCGCCCGAAACGGGGGCATCCAAGGCCTGGCAGCCGCGCGCCGCCGCCTGCGCTGCAATGCGCACGGCCAAGGCCGGACTGGAGGTCGTCATATCGACCACGCACGAGCCGGGCTTGACGTTGGCGAGGATGCCGTCATCGCCGAAGTAGACCTGCTCCACGTCCGGGGGGAAGCCGACGATCGTGAAGACCACATCGGCCACCTGGGCAACACCGGCGACGTGGTCATGCCAGACCGCGCCTTCGCCGATGAGCTCCTGCGCGCGGCTCTTGGTCCGGCTATGGATATGAGTCTGATAGCCGGCGGCCATGAGATGGCGGGCCATGCTCTTGCCCATGACGCCGATGCCGATGAAGCCGAGGGTGGTGGTGGTCTGGTCCATGGTCCGTCTCGTTGTTGGTAGGTACTCGCGAACAGCTGCTCCGCGCTCGCCGAAAGCGGTGACATCTGGAACCACCGGTGCCAGACCGCGTACTGCTGAGACCGGGTTCGTGGAGACAGAAACGGTAGCCCCCTTGGTCCACTCCGTCCACTCCGTCCGGCCAAGGGCAATGAGACGTGTGGGCTGTGGAGAGATCGTCCCCTTGGCGCGCTACATTGCCCAAGGAACGATTGCCACGTCCCCTGCCAGAAGAGGATCCCATGAACACGATTCACATCATTATGGACACGCTGAAGCGGTCCTACCTGGGCTGCTACGGGAGCGATTGGGTGAAGACCCCGAACCTCGACCGCTTTGCCGGTCGGGCCGTGGTCTTTGACAATGCCTTCTGCGCCAGCTTCCCGTGCATGCCCGCCCGACGGGATTTCGTGACCGGCAACTACGAGTTCCCGTTCCGGGGCTGGGGAGCGCTGGAGGAGACCGACAAGCCAGTCGCCGAGCAACTGAGCGCGGCGGGCGTGACCACCGGCCTGGTGACGGATCACTACCACCTCTTCCGCGACGGCTCCGGCAACTACCACTGGCGCTACGACTGCTGGCGCTTCATCCGAGGCATCGAGGGGGATAAGCTCTACACCGATCCCATCGAGGGCGAGATCGACTACCCGTGCGCGCCGAACCGACTCAGCGCCACCCACCGCAGGTACTACTGCAAGCACAAGCATTTTGACATGAAGCAGGAAGAGGATTGGCCCGCCGCGCGCACCTTCACCGAGGCGGCCGACTGGGTGCGACGGAACCAAGCCCATGCGGGTGGTTTCCACCTCCAGATCGATTCCTTCCCACCGCACGAGCCCTTCGATCCGCCGCCCGGCTATGCCGAGATGTATGCACCGAATTACCAGGGCGAGCGGTTGATCACGCCTGGCTACCACCCCATCAGCGAGAAATACACGCCAGAGGAAGTGGAGGGCATCAAGGCCCTCTATGCGGGGACGATCAGCTACGTGGACACCTGGTTCGGCCGCTTCATGGACGAGATAGAGCGATTGGGGGTGCTAGAGGACACCATGGTCATCGTCAGCACCGACCATGGCACGTATACCGGCGACCATGGCTGGACCGGCAAGCTCGGCACCTACCACTACGACTGCGTCGGGCACATCCCCATGCTGATCTCCTGTCCGGGCGTGGCCCCCCGCCGTGAGGCAGCGGTGGTGCAGAACGTGGATATCATGCCCACGTTGCTGGCTGCCGTCGATCTGGAACCGGTCGAGCCGGTGCATGGTTCCTCCCTGCTGCCACTGTTGCGCGGCGAGGTGGACGGGGTGCGGGAGTTCGCCCATTCGGGCTTCTTTGGCCGCTTCCATGTGGTCAGCAACGGGCGCTACCAGTACCATCAGTGGCATATCAACGACAAACCGCTGCATTGGCATGGGCTCCAGCCCAGTCTCTTTGTTGGGGCCGGGCCGCTTGGCTTGGTAGAGAACACGGATCTCGGGCCACGCCGTCCCGTGGATACCACGCGGAATCCCATCGGCCACTACCGCACCCGGACCGAGGACGGGCGTCCCTGGCCTAACGCCCTGTTCGACCTCCAGGAGGATCCGGAACAGGTCCGCAACCTATGCGAATCATGCCCCGGCCTAGTGGCCGAGTTCGAGGCCGAGATCCGTCGGTTCTGTGCCGAGATTCATGCTCCCGAGAGCTATCTCTCGCGCCTCTTCGACAGCGAGTAGCAACTCACGCTATCGCGAATTCCGGCTCTGGTCGGCAAGTCGCTGCAGGTGCTCCTGCCACTCGATGGGCAGCATGTACTTCTTCTGGTTGTTGCAGTCCTTGCAGCATGGCACCACGTTCGAGCGAGTCGTCCGGCCACCCCGGACGATGGGCACGATGTGGTCCATGGTCAGCTCCTTCGGCGGCACTCGCTCCCGGCAGTACTGGCACTGGCCGCGGCCCAGTTGGTTCTTCCACCACTGGGACTTGCGCAGGTCGCGCGCTTTGGCCTTCTCGCGCTTCACGTGCTCCTCGTCGGCGGGGGTGAAGAAATCGTCGAATACAGGATCGTCAGGCATGGTTAGCGCACCTTGACCATAAGCACGAGAAGCAGGGGGGTCAGGAAGGTCTGCAGGAGCATGAAGCGGACGAGCACCTGGGGGTCTGACCAGTGGAGGTTGCGGCGGCAATGGTCATGGAACGGGAAGCGGACGCTGTGCAGCAGGCGAACGACCACGTGCTGAGGCCCTGCATCGCCATTGCCCTCGCGCCGGTCGGGGGGCGTGGTATCGAACCCCATCTTGCGCATGAACCGCAACACCAGCAACTTCCCCAACCCGCTCGCGCCATTCACGAGGATCATCGGGGCCACGACCACGATCAGGAACGGGTTGCCGGCGGCCATTACCGCCACCCCGATGAGCAAGCCAAGAAACCGGGAACCTGCATCGCCCATCAACACCGCGCTCGGCTTCGCGTTGTGCCAAAGATATCCTGCGAAGGCACCCGAACTGGCGGCAATCAGTACCGCCCACCGGGCACCGTCTGGATTGTGGGGCAGGATGAGATACTCGGCCACGGTCACGTGCCCAACCGCGACATAGAGGAAGCCGCCGAGATTCACCAGAGAGAGAAGAGTCAGGGAGCCGGCTAGGCCATCGATGCCGTCGCTGCAGTTGGTGGCATTGATCGAGACCCAGAGCACCACCGACGAGATCGCCACGAAGGCCCAGACCGGCATGAGAACGCCGCCATTTTCGAGCGGCCCTTTGAGCAGCGGCCACCACATGGTGACCGGTCGGCCCTGGCAGAGGGCGAAGCTGGTCATGATCGCCAGGCCAAGGTCCAGCAGGCCCTTGCGCACCTCGCCCCACGGCTCCTCGCTGGCGTCATCCACATATCCGGTCAGCATAACGAGAAACAAGCACCCGACCACCTGCCACTGCGGTCCAGAAAAGGGCAACACACAGAGCAGAACGGGCAGCAGCAAGCAGACAATCACGATGCCAGCGCCGGTGGGCTTGCCCTGGGATTCCTCTCCCTGCTTCACCCACTTCTTGCCGCGGTCACGGGGCAGAAGGTGCCAGAGATGGGGCAACCCCAACCAGACAACAAATGCGGCGACAGCGGAACCGAAGCCGAGAAGGACGAGGGTGGAACCAAGCAGGCGGAAGGGGCCATAGTAGACCGTAATCTTCTCAGCGAGAAGAGGAAACATCAAGAACTCCAGACTGTCGGGAACGGGCAAAGGCGGGGCGGGTTAACCGATGGACGGAACGAGGGTTGACGGCCCCTTATTGGCCACTGGCGACAGGGGCCTGCCGCTTTGGCCAGCGGCGGACGATCTGGAGCACTTCGCGCACGTAGGCGCACTCGCAGCTCGCCCGGCATGGATCAAGGTCGCTACGGTGCAAACAATGCCCCTCGCAGCCATCGGTGCCAAGCAACCGCGGGGCGTTCACGGGGCAATCCGCCAGGTCGAGGAAGGCCACAGCGCCGATGGCCAGGGTGTCGCCGCAGCCGTGGTTGAAGAGAAACAGCCCCCCAAACGGGTTCGTGATATCCACCTGGAAGCCGATCAGCTCCACGCTCGGATCCCCGAGCAGATCCTCGCGCATGCACCAGACGGTCTGGCATCCCGGGCAGGTCTTGAAGGCAGCGGGCATTCCTGGCTTCCCTTAGGGACGGACCCGGTTGATGCGGCTGGCGGCGTAGGCGGCTCCAAAGCCGTTGTCGATGTTCACCACGGTCACGCCCGGCGCGCAGGAGTTGAGCATTCCCAGAAGCGCGGTCAGGCCCTGGAACGAAGCGCCATAGCCCACACTGGTTGGCACGGCGATGATCGGGCGAGAGATGAGCCCACCCACCACCGAGGGCAAAGCGCCCTCCATGCCGGCCACGACGATGACCACCTCCGCCTCTTCTAGGTCCCCCCGGCGATTGAGAATCCGGTGGATGCCGGCGACCCCGACATCGAAGATGCGGCGGACCTCGTTGCCCATCACCTCGGCCGTGCAGGCCGCTTCCTCGGCCACGGGGATATCCGTCGTCCCCGCCGAAACTACCGCGATCGGCCCCCGGCCAAGGATCGTCTTATCCTTGTGCTGGAAGACGATGCGCCCAGGGGCGTTGTACTGCACCTCCGGCCCCAACTCCTGGAAGACGGCCGCCTGTTCCGGCGTGGCGCGACTGGCCATCACATTGTCGTGGGCGGCAAAGAGGGCGCCACCGACTTCGCGCAGTTGCTCGTCGGTCTTGCCGGGGCAGTAGATGACCTCGGCAAAGCCAATGCGCTCTTGCCGGTCAAGATCGGGGACGACGTGTCCGGAGGGGGAGGCGGCCATGGTATTTCGGTCCTCGAAACAGTGGTTTCTGAGTCTTTCGACGCCGCGCCCGGGGCGGCGTTCCGTCAGGGCAGAAGTTCGCGGTACAGCCCCAGCTCCAGACCGGTCAAGGTCAGCTGGGCCAAGGCGTACTGCCCCAGCGTGCGATTGGTGATGGCAATGCGGTTGCTGCCCGGGCGCAACGCGGCCAGCGGGACGGTGTAGAACAGTAGATCGTCGGGCGAGGGCAGCGCTTCCATCGAGAAGGGGCGGAACAACTCCCCCGAACCGGGGATGGACGCCGCTTCCTGGCCATTGACCTCGACTTGCACATCGAAGAGATGGGCCGCCGAACCCGCCTCCAACCGCAGGATGGCTTCGGCGAAGCGACCCTCGTCGAGGCGGTCGGCAATGTGCAACGCCACCACGTGGGCAGCCGATGGCGAACTCAAGCGGACCGGAAAGTCGCCGAAGCCGGGGCCGATGGCGTAGTGTTTCGGCTGTTGCCGAAGACGGGACTCGTCGAGGATCGTCCGAAGCATGTCGAAGGGGGGCTCGACTCCGGGGTAGCAGCGGCGCCGGGGGTCGGCGAAGGAGTGGTCGCGCGTGTAGGCGAAATTGAAAAAGCTCAGGCCATCTGCGCCACGGTCCAGGAAGCTGAGGGCCGTCGTCTCGTAGACGCGCCGGGTGGTGCGGCGATTGATGTTGTTGCAGTAGCCATCGGGCGTGGCCCCGCCCTGGGTGTTGAAGTGCATCTCGCCGTAAACTCGGGCCTTGGTCAGCGCCGGCTTGTAGGCGGCGACATCCACGGCCAGCACGTTCCGGAAGTGGGGCGAGGCGTTGACCATGTCGATCAGCCCTGCCCGGTCCCAGCCCACCACGTCCATGCCTGCGGCCAGGGCTAGCTCCGGGCTGCGCGGCACGCGCACGCAGAGCGGCAGGCGGCGTCCGCGCGCCTCGCCGACGCGGTCGAGCATGGCCCGAACCTGCCCGACGAATTCGGTGAGAACGGGCACTCCCTCGGCCTCGCGACCGGCCGGAAAGAGGGTGGGATGGCGCATGAAATCCAGCTCCATGCCGTCCAGGTCGTAGCGTTCGGCCAGTTCGGTCAGCAGCGCCAGGTACCGGGCGCGGACTTCGGGGATCAGATAGTTCAGCGGGGCGCCGGTCGGAGCCGTGCCCATGCGCCACTCGGGATGCTCCCGCCAGAACCGGCTGTGGGTCAGGCAACCGGGGAAACGCATGTAGTGGATCTCGTTCATCCGGTAGGAGATGAAGAAACCCAGGCCGCTCCGTCGGGCAGCCGCCAGCGAAAGCGCGACGGGATCCTTGCCCTGCAGCATGTAGCGGCGGATGCGCCAGTAGGCCTTGTCGAAGTACTTGCGGTCGCACTCGGCGGGGGGTTCCACCTGCTCGGGCGCCTCGTCGCGCCACTTCGGATCGACCTCCGAGGGCCACAGGGGCGTCATCCACGCCTGTGGACAGCACATCAGCGCATCCACTTGCGTGTCCGCAAGCTCCTCCACGAACCCTTCCGCCTGCCGGTCCGTGACGTCCTCGCGGTAGGACTGATAAGGTGACTGGCTCGTGAAGAGAATCAGCAGTTCGTGGTTGTAGAGACAGCGATAGGGCACCATCGGCCGAGGATCTCCGGAGAGTTGGGCAATGGGCGGACTATAGCCAGCACCCCGGTCGCACGCCACCGGCCACGCACCTTGCTCGCATGGGTAGGGAACGCTATCTTCTAGATGTGGAGATACTGGCAGACCGGATGGCTTCATGAGCGAACGAACCGCAACGGTGCCGAAGATTCTCTGTGGACGGTTCCACTTGGGCCGCCAGCTGGGGCAGGGAACCACTGGTGTCGTGTACCGAGGGCGAGACCGGGAGACGGGTCAGGACGTCGCCATCAAGTTCCTGCCCGCAGCCAAAGATGCACTGTCCCCCCAAGCCCGGGAAGCCATGGCGTCGCGCCCCGGCCTGGACCACGCCGGCCTCGCGGGCTGCGTAGCCGTTGGCCTGGAAGACGAGTATGCCTTCATCGTCACCGACCTCTGCTGCGACGGACAGGGGCAGCCTCTGACGCTCCGGCAACATCTCGCGTTCCAGCCCGGGCGGCGTCTGGCAGGCAAGGCTGCCATCGACCTCGGCTGCCAGATTCTGGCTGGCCTGGGCGAGCTGCACGCGCATGGTCTCGTCCACCGAAACCTGAAGCCCGAGAACGTCCTTCTGGGAGTCGCTCCCGATGGGGAACTGCAGGCTCGGCTCACGGACTATGCGCTCCCTCTGAACGCCTGTGATGCCGAATGGGCCGCAGGCTTCGATCAGGCATTGGTGGAGGCAGTCCAGCAGGGCACCGCCGACCACGCTGCCACCGCTACGGTGGCGCACTTCAGCCCGGAACAGAAGCGGGCACAGCCCGCTGGCCCGCGCAGCGATGTCTACGCTGCCGGCATTCTCCTCCACGAAATGACCACCGGCCGGCCAGAGCTGGGCGCAGCCCTCCCCTCCGAGAGGAACCCAGACCTTCCCCCCGAGTTCGATGCAGTCGTGGCCCGCGCCGTGGCTCGTGACGCGACTCAGCGCTGGGCATCCTGCGGGGATATGCTCGCCAGCCTGGAACGGATCCGGCAGGCGGAGGAACGGGACCACGAGGGCAGGTTGGCTGTGCTCGCCACCCCATCGCCAACTGGGAGTGACGACGGATTGGGTTTGACGGATGAGCGCCCCAGTCTCCTGCCCACAGCCACGCCCATTGAGCTGGCCGCACCGACCATGCGGACCGCCATGCCGGTGATTCCCCCCCCGAGGAAGAAGAGGATCTCGCTTGACGGCAGCGAACCAGCCAAGAACATGGATCCCCAGGTGTTCCGGCCCCGTAAACTGAGCGTGGCTGCTGCTGGTGCCGCGTTCCTCCTCCTGCTTGCCCTGGGTGGAGCGGGTGGCTACTGGATCTGGCTGCAGGGGAGGCAACCGGACCTTGCGGTGCGGGAGCCAAGCGGGTTGCCCGATGCCGCCCCCAAAGACACGCCGGAACCGGCGGCGCCGGAGGCCGCCCCGCCGCCTGAACCGAGTAGTGACGAAGTGGCGATGGCGGAACTCACCCCAGAGCCGCCGACAGCCGCGGCCATTCCCTCCCCTCCCCCCGACCCCGTTCCCGATCCCCCCGTTCCGGCCCCGATTCCCCAGCCCGAACCGACGGGTCCCGCCAAACTGCCGCCGACCGCGGCCGGGTTGGCCCGCCTCCTGGCCGGCGACAATCCAGCCCTGCGCGAACAGGCGGCAGCAGCCCTGCTTCGGCACGGCCCTGCCGGAGCAGTGGCGGCCAGCCCCCTGCTCCTCTCCGCCAACCAGGACGTTGCCGAGCTGGCCTTCGAATTGCTTGAGGAACACCGGAAGAGACTCCCCCAGGCCGTCGCATTGCTCACTGGCGTGGTACAGCGCAGCCCGTTGCCGGTTCTGCGGGTCCGTGCCCTCCGTTTGCTCAGTGAACTGGCCCCCAAGGACGCCTGCCGGGCCGCGCTCAAGGGGTTCGACGAGAAGGATGAGACCGTGCGTACGGCGATGGTGGCTGTGCTCGCCACGCATGGTCGCATGGTGGCCCAGCAGACCGTGCGCCGGGCATTGACCGCCAAGGGCAAGGAGAGGGCCCACGCAGCCCTGGCCGCGATCGCCATCGGCAAGGACGCGGCGGACGTACTCGCACGTTCTCTGAAGCCGGGCGATCCCGGTGCCGTGTTGTCAGCCGCCCTGGATTTGCTCGTGCAGATCCAGGAATGGCCCGAGCGGGCGCAAGTGCTGGTGGCCAGGCTGGCGCTGGAAGGCGAATCCGCGAAGATCCGGGAGCGGACGGCCAATCTGCTCCCCCGCACGGGGAAAGCCGCCGTCCATCTGCTTGTCGAGGAGGGATTGGGGGACCATCGGAGCAAGCAGCGCAAACGGGCCGCCAGCTTGATTGCTCGGTGTGGGGCCGTGGCGATCCCGGAACTCGTCGATACGTATCAGAGGACGCGCAGCGCTCGGCTGCGCCGCGGCGCTCGCGACACCATGGCGGAGATGGGGAGCGAAGGGGTCCGCGCCCTCCTCCAGCTGTATCAGAGGAACACGGTCCTGAAACTGCGCAGCGAGTTGCGCGCAGCCTTGCTGGACATGCGTGAGGATGCCGTCCCGGAACTCGTCCGCGCCCTTTCCGGGCCGCAGTGGCGAGACGAGGCGGAGGCGATTCTGATCGAGATGGGCAAGGTCGCGGGCCCAGCACTCCATGCCCTCCTGGACGTGCCCAAACCCAAACGCCCCGCCCATCGCGAGGGGAAGCTGAGACGGGCGGAGTACGATGACACGATGGATACGCGCCAGCGCGCCGTACGCATCCTGGACGCGATCTACTGACTCCCTGGCCGTTCCCAATCCAACAGGTCGCTGCTACAGGCCGTTCCCAGTTCACCAGGTCGCTGCTCCAGGCCATTCCCAGTTCAGCAGGTCGTTGCTCCAGGCCAAGCCCAGGGAACTGGCGCTCACATGCTCGTGCTTGTCCGGGAGTTCGGCGCTGCCATGGTAGAACATCAGGTACTTGCCGATGCCAGCCACATCGCGCAGGTCCAGGACCGTGCCGGCCGTCAGGCGCCGGCGCGCCCAGGGCCAGGTGTGGTAGCCAAGGAGAATCCGGTCTGGTGCCAGTTCCCGGAACTCCCGCAGGTCGGGGGTAGCCAGCAAGCCCATCCCGTCGGCACCCGGTGAGTGCATGAGCAGGTACTCGTCGTCGCGGATGAGGGCGCTGACGTTCTCGCCGCAGTCGGTCCGCCCCACGTATTCCCACTGCCGCAGATCGCGGGACCGGGAAATGCTGGCCCCGTTCTGCTTGTAGAAACACCACCAAAGGCAGGGATCGTCCTTGTCCTGTAACAGGTAGGGATCGATCATGCGGCCCATGGCCTTTCCGAGCACATGGGCGCCCTTCACCAGCAACAGCTCCGGCGGGCTCCATGCTTCGAGATCGCGACTGCGCATGGTGTAGATGCGGCAGGTATCGTCACCGATGTAGCCACCGGTAGGCGTGGGATAGGTCTGCAGACACATCACCCACTCGTCCCCTTGGCGAACCACGTTCCCCGGACTCGACCAGTTCGCCGCGTCGCCGGGAATGGTGACGGCCTTGGGAGCTGTCCAGCGGCTCAGGTCTCGGGAACGGATCTCGCTCACGTGGCTCTGCATGCCGCCCTCGGGCAGGGCATGGTTCTCGGTAAACCAAAGGCGAATCTCGCCATTCACCAACAGCGCGGCAGGATCGCGGTAGCTGACCTCTGGCGTCCCAGCGAGCACGCGGGGGGTGGGAATGCGGGAAAGATCGAACACGGGGACGCTCCTCGTGGTCAGGCTAGCGGGGCACGTGGGCGAGGGACACATTCGTGCCCACGACGTACACTGGGGTCTCCCCAAGGACCAGGCTCCTCGGCGTTCCCAGGGAGTTGCCCATCAGGTCCAGCACGCGATCTGCGCCCAGCGCCTGGACCCGGACGGGCTTGCCCGCGCTCCAGGCCACGAACACGTGGGTGCCGTCGGGTCGCTGGAGCCGCAGACCGTGGGCGTCGCCCTTCTGCCATGGCGTGGGCTTGGTCGCGCCCTGGGTCAGCCGAGCGAACACCGAACCCGCGACCACGGCTGGCTTCGGGGCCCAGTTGAAGCCCTGGTGCCAGACCACGCCGAAGTTGTTCTCGTTGTATTCGCGCTTGAAGCCGTCGTTCTTGAAGTCGTACCAGTAGACCCGATCCACCACGCCCGTTCCCCAGAGCAGCGCGAGAGTCCGGACCATCATGCGGGCCTGGGTGTATTCGTGCACACCGCGCGGGTCCGTATGGGTAGGCCAACCAATCTCGGTGACCCAGACGCGTGCGGGTGCACCACAGTCATTGGCCAGCTTGGCGACGGCCAGGATTTCGCCCGCGAGGCCGCTCTCCTCTGGCGGCCTTGGGTAGCAGTAACTGTGGACCGAGAAAGAGTCCATGGCCTTGGCCCCGCCGCCGCGCATCATGCCCTCGATGTTCTTGATGTGGTGGCCACTGTGCTCCCCGCCGATGCCCACCACCGTGGCCTGCGGGTTCGCTTGCTTGATCGCCGCGTGGCTAGCCTGCAAGAGACGCGCGTAGTTCTCCGGTGAGTTGCTGCCCGGACGGCCGCGCATGCCGCATTTGACGGTCCATTCATTCCACACTTCGTAGGTGTCGACCCGATCGGCGAGTTCCTTCACGAGGAACCCGGAATAGCGGGCAAAGCCAGCGACGGCCTCCTCGGAATTGGGGAAGCCACCGTCGTCGTAATGGCGGTTGGCGTAGTCCAGGATCACCAGTGGCTCGATACCCAACTTCTTCGATTTCGCCAGGTAGGCGGCCTGACTCTGGTCCACGGCGAACGTCCCCTTCTCACGTTCCACGCTTCCCCAGGGAAGCTCATCCCGCAGATGCCCGAACCCGTAGCGGGAAAAGAGGTCCAGCCCTTCGCTCGGCCAGGCGGACACGCGCTGGAAGTGAGTGCAGAAGCCAAGGAAGTCATTGCGTTCGCCGGTGGGTGCGGGCAAGGCCGCGCAGCGGAAGATCCGCCGGTCCACGCGCGTGTCGCCCTGGCGCAATTCCAGGATACACTGGTAGTAGCCGGACTTGCCGAGGGTGGCCGAGGCGACGGGGCCTGTGCCCTTGCCAAGGACGTTGCCGAAGAAGTCCTGCCACTCCCAGACAACCGTCTCGCCGGGGCCGCTGGCCCGAAGCGATACCCGCGCGCCGGGTTCGTAGAGATTCCCCAGCCGAAGCGGCTCGACTTCCACCTTCAGTTCGCCAGTGCGTTTGCGCTCCCGGACCAATGCCACGTCGTCCAGCCAGAGGGTGCAGGTTCCCTTGAACGCCGCCTTCGGGCGGTCGCCGACGATGGCTTGCAGCTTGCACGGGTAGTCCAGTTTGTGATTCCCATCGCCGCCCCAAGAACTCCCTTGGGCGCTGATCTTGACGGCTACGTAGCACCACTCCTTGCCGGGATCGCCGGCATAGTCGCGAGGCAAGTTCATCTGGTGGACTTCGCCACTCGCGTCCGCGATCCGCATGCGAAGGGAGACGGGGGTGCCCTCCCAGCGGAACCAGAAGCCAACGGCGAGGCCCGGTTTCTCGATCACCGCGTTCGGCCCCACGTTGATGTATTCCAGCTTCTTGTCGCCGCCGAACACGGCATCCACGCGGAGCGAGTTCTTGCCTGAGCGCGCGACCTTCTGGTCAAGCGCCTGCGTGGTCTTCGGCTGCTGCCCCCCGTTGGCTGCCCGCCAGGTGCCCACCCCATCCTCGAAAGTCGAGAGCACGCGCACCGTCTCGAACCGGTCCGCACTCGTCCGGTCCACCTCCGGGCAGCGGATCGGCTCCCAGGCGAGCGCGGGGACGGCAAACAGAGGAACGATGAGGAAAACGGGAAAGCGCATGGCTACTCCTTGGGCAATGCAGAACAAGACAGGCCATCGACAGTTCACTCTAGTCTATCCCTGCCAGCCCCGCCAACTGTGTATCGCGCCCGGCACCCCTCCCGAAAGACTACTGACCACGGAAGGCACCGAAGACACGGAATGAATCCAGACGAACTCGACTCCCCCTTCCGTGGGTTCCGTGCCTTCCGTGGTTCGCTCCCTACTCGAAACGCACGTCCTGGGCGTCTCGCACCTCCAGATTGAGGTCGGCGGGGGTGGTGAGCTCACGGTCCTGGTGGCGGATGCCGCTGAAAACGACATTCTGCACGTGGGCCGGGTCGCCGAAGCCGAGGATGTAGGATTTGGGGGGAATGCCCTCCAGCAGGGAGAGCTTCCGGAAGACGATGTTCTCGATCGTCCCTCGGTTGGCGGGTATGGTGGCGCGTTCCGCTTCGCTGAGCTTCTCCATGGGTACCCAAGGGCCGGTCCCAGTGGGCTTGCGTTTGGGATTGCTTCGACTGTATGGCTGGGGGCAGTCGGTGCTGTAGATCGAGAGCCCCAGGTGCAGATCAACCAGCTTGTCCCGGGCATCCTCGATGCGGATGTCCTCGAACAGGATGTCCGCCACCTGCGCCCAGTCGCCGTTGTGGACGCTGAATACGGCGCCGCGCTCGACCCGAATGATGTCGCAGTTGCGCCAGACGATGTCGCCGATTCGGGCCGTGCGCAGCTCGAAGCCAATCTCCATCGCGTTGCCCCACTCGGCGTTCCAGAACACGGAATTCCTGATCGTCACGCCCTTCACGTCGTGCGTGGCTGTGCGGTTGCCACGGGGAGCCTTGATCGCGATGCAGTCGTCCTTCGTGCGGAAGAAACAGCCATCCACGGTCACGTTCCGACTGCTGCAGATGTCCAAGCCGTCATCGTTGTCGCGCCAGCTGAAGACCTTCACGTTGCGGAGCGTCACCCCATCGCACCCCCAGGGCACGATGGTCCAACCGTAGCTGCCCAGGACCGTGACATCGCGGATCTCCACGTTCTGGCAGTTGTTCAGGCGCATGAAGGTTGCCTTCCTGGTCCGCATGCGACCATCGAGGATGCCGGGGCCGAGAATGCGGATATTCTTGGCATTGTCGGCCTTCACCGTGCCCCGCACGACCGCGCCGGGACCGAGGTAGAGGGTCTCCCCGTCGCGCAGGACAATCTCCCCCGCTTCGTGGATCTTCCCGCCCTCGAAGTAGTGCATGCCCGGCGCGTCGAGGCGGAGGGCCTCGGTCTCGACGGGGTCCACGAAGAGCAGGAGCGTGCCCCGGATCTTGCCGTTGATCTCGACGCTGAGCGGCCCGGGTTTGTCGATCGGGAAGCGGAGAGTGTTCCCCTCGACCTCGGGTACAATCCCCCGCAGCAGCGGGCGCACCACCACCCGCTTCACCGGACCCGCACAACGGATCTCGACCACCGTGGCCCCGCGGATCGCGAAGCTCGCGAAGTCGGTGACTTCCGTCTTGTGGACGAAGGCCTCCTTGCCGCCGACCGTCACCTGATAGGCGTCGGACTTGGGGAGTTCCGGGGCGAACGGGTAGATCACGGGATCGGCTGCCATTGCATTCATCCCCCATAGGGCAAGACTCAGAATCACCCCCAATCGGCTGCCAGTCGGGCTCATTTGGCTTCCGCCGCCGGCGTGCGTGTATCCAAGGCCACAACCAGGGCGGAATCGGCGGGGATGTGTCCCGGCGCGAACGCCTTGAACTGCAGGCTGACCAGATGCAGCCGCCCCGGAATCTGAGCGGTGGGGTAGTGCAGCCCGCCCGTGCCACGGGGGGCTTCGGGACAGTTCAGCAGGAAGACGCCGGGCTCGGTCTCCGGCAGGTCGAGGTATTCTGTACTCCGTTCATGGCGACCGTCCATCCCGCGACGGACGCGGACGCGAAGCTGGCCGCCCTGCGCGAGTTGGCCGTTGGCGTCGGTCAGGCGCACCTCGGCCTGTATGGGCTTGCCGGCGGGGACCAAGGTGGTGGTGGGCGTGGTGGTCAGGTACAGCCTGGGCACCGGCCTGCGTTCGGCTTGCCCCATCCGGCAGCAGTTGACGAGGAAGCGGCTGAGCCGCTCCAGGCCGCAGGCGGTGTCGCGGTCGTAGAGCCTGTGGCTGAGGCCCGAGCGGGTGACCCGCCGATGGATCTCGATCACCGGGCCGATAGCCCCGCCGAGGAGCACGGCCCGGGCTTCGCCTCGCTTCCAGCCCACCACAACCGGCTTGCCGTTCGCTGCGGTGGCCAGAGGCGTGGTGTCGGCGGCGACAATCTCGCGGAAGCGCAGGGCGGCGGACTCGGCCATCTTGGGCTGGAATCTCCGGATCACATCCAGGTCGGCAGCGCCGAGGCGGCGGACGGGCAGAGGACCGCGTAGAGACTGCGCAATCGGCAGGGGTTCCGACAGGGAATGGGAGGGCCCGAAGGTGGCGGGCAGTTCCTTCTGCAGCAAGGGATTCGCGAGCCAACAGGGAAGGCTGACGATCCAGTGAACGCCACGCTTCTGCAAGGTCTGGAGCAACGTCCATTCCCCCAGCTTCAGTTCCCGCTCGCAGTCCAGGATGACTGCGGAGAGGCGTTCCCAGGACGGGCGGAGCGTGCCAGCCGGGGTCAGGAACTCAGTGGGCACGAGTTCCTCGCGCGTATCGTCGCCGCTGAACACGTAGCCGCGCGCCGCGTACTCCGGCAGGTAGCTCTCGTAGCTGCGGCGCTGTTTGCTGTCGGTCAAGGCCACGACGCGGGTCATGGCTCCTTCAAGCTCGTTCAGTTCGACCAGAGCCGCCGCCGCTTCCGCTAGACGCTTGGCGCCGCGTTCGTAGGCCGCAGAGCTCGGGGCGCTAAGGGCGATGAGGAGCCGATTGGGGTTCTTTGGGTTCAGGCGGTGCCGGATCAGGGGTTCGTCGTTCTCGTTGCTGGCCAGATCCTCGGTAGGCACGGGCAGTTTGCCGGGCACGGGATCAGCTGGATGGAGGAGGACGATGTCGTGTTCGGGTATGGGGTAGAGGCTCCCGCCGGAGACGGGCCCGACCTTGACTTCCCTGCCGAGGCGGGACAGGGCGTCGCGCACTTGTCCGGCCAGTTTGGCTGCTTGTGGGGAATGACGGATGGCGACGGCACCGGGGGAGTTGGCGATCACGTAGAGGGGGCTGTGGAAGGCCTGCATAGACCGGAAGCAGGGGCCGCGCACGGCCTCGTCCGGGCCCACCAAAGGCACATGGTCTGCCGTGCGTCCCCCGCCGAACTGCGAGTGCTT
>JABGQJ010000949.1 GCA_018648945.1 Victivallales bacterium | reverse complement strand
CAGCCCGCGCATGGGGGTCGTCTCGGCCAGTGCCGACGACGCGAATGATCCCGTCCGCTTCCGCCGACTGGCTCTGATGACGGGCAAACTGCTGCTCTTGATCGACGACCTCTCCGACCAAGTCGAGCACGAATACGACTGGGCGTTCCATGGCGTGCGACAGTTCGCCAGTGCTCTGCCCTTCGCCGCCCGGGCCGCCTTCCTGGCCGATGGCGCGGGCTACCAGCACATTGAGGACGTGGCCAGCGCCAGCACCGTCAACACGTGGCAGGCCGACTGGACTAGCTCCGAACGTTCGTTCCGGTTGACCATGTTGAGGGACGAAGCGGTACCGACCGAGGTCATCGTAGGGAAAGGCTGGGGACCACAGGTCTTGGGCAAGGTCCCCATGGTTCTGGCCCGTCGCCGCACCAAGTCCACGGCCTACGTGGCCGCCATCCAGCCCTACCGGGGAGATGGCCCCGAACTGGAGCTACGTGCCACGCCCGTGGACGGTGGCCTGTTCGTGTCCGCGAAGACCGGCACGAGCCAAACTCTGGCTCTTCGCGGCAAGGCCGGAACGCCACTGGCCACGCCAGAAACAACCATGGATGCTGATTTCGCCGCCATCCAGACCGGTGGTGATGTGCGCAATGTGCTGCTAGTGAATGGTCGGCAATTGCGGGTGGCCAAGATGGTGGAGATCACGCTCGACAAGCCGGGATCCCTCGCGGTGGAGCGGCTGCGCCAAGGCCTGTGGTTCGTGCAGAACGACACCGGTGCCCCCCGCGAGGTCCGTATCAAGCACGCCGATTGCTCACCGGCCCAGGCGTATCGACTCGACGACGGGAAACGCGCTGGGGAGCTGCCCGTCGCTCTCCGGAACGGGGTCTGGGTGCTGCAAATCCCCGCCAAATCCAAGGCAGAGATCATCGTCTCCGGACCTTCCCTTCAACAGTTCCGGGCCGCCGCTGCCAAGACTGAGGAGTCACGCTGATGAAAAGACCACTGCTTGCCCTCATCGCCCTGGTTCTTGCCGGTTGCGCCACCAGCCCGGCCCCGATCCTGTTCTGGAACATCCCCGAAGACGAAGCGGCAGGCGGGGGCCCCGTCGGGCTCATCAACGGGCAGCCCTACCAAGTCAAGACCATCACCACGGTGTCAGAAGCGCCACATGCAAAGTACGTTCGCGCCAAGGGCGAGGGCCGTATCCTGGACGAAGAAGACCATGGGGACTACGTGTACTACGCGATCCAGGAGCGGCGAAGCATCCATTTCGATAACGCCTCGGCAATCGTCGACGTGATCTCCCGCTACAAAAGCAAGAGGCCATAGAACGACGCGAATCGCGCCACAGACACAACAGGCCCTCCCCATTCTGCATTCCCCCTCACTCCGCTTTCATTAGGGCGATCTCGGCGATCTGCAGATTGCGGGGATTGTCGGGGTGGTTGGGGTCGTGGGACCGGGTGATGGTGAGGACCAGCGATTCGCCTACGACTGGTGCCTTCAGGCGGATGGGGAGTGGACTGTGGCCCATCTTGCCGGTGAAGACCTCCTTGCCGTCGATCTCGATCCGGAACTCGCGGGGGCCGTAGCGGGGCCGGGGAACCAGCAGGATGCCGCCAATCGTGGTCCGAGGGAAGGTAAGCTCCACCTTCTCGGGCCGCTCCTTCGTGGGGCCGTCACCGGGTCGTACGGGTCTCCCGTCCGGGCTGGAAACCCAGAAGGTCGCGGGGTCGCCATCCACGATGTTCTTGCCGGGATACGTGGAGTGGTGGTTGGCGACTTTGACCTGGAGCGGCACGTGCAGCCGCCGAAAGGGCGCGGTGGGCGTGGTGTTGACGAGCCGGACCTCGGCGGGCTTGCCACCGGGGGTGCGGTAGCGCAGGATGGAGGTCGTGCCCTGGGTGACGAGGGATACAGACTCCTGCACGCGGAGGACCGTCGCCAGATCCGCATCGGGAAGCAGGATGGCGTAGCGCGGACCGTGGGGTATGGCAGGTTGGAACCCCAGCAAGTCCTGGGCAGCACCCGTGCGGTTGTAGCCGGTGGGGGCGGCATAGATGAGCCTCCCCCCTGGCCCGGCGATCATGCCGAAGCGGCCGGAGATGGCGACGGCAGCTGGCAGGTCATGCCTCTTCCCAGAGCGTTCGGGGACGTGGATCTCTCCCCTTGCCGACTGGATCTCACGGCCTCTGCCGGTGAGCGGATGGTTCTCGATGCCGACCGGAAAGGCGATGGGCGGCTTGGGCGGCACGTCGCCTCCTGCGATCTCCAGCAGAGCAAGAGAGTCGCCGGTGCCAACCACACGCACGCGGGACGCGGAAAGGGTACCATCGGACAGATCAAGCGTACAGGCGAAGCCAGCATCGCCGGTGGTGATCTCGCTGATCTCGGCGCTGCGCGGTAGCAGTCCACCAGTGGTCAGCAGGCCAGGGACATGTGGCGTGGTGACGAAGGGGCTGTCCTCGTGCCCAGTCGCCGTGGGATGGACGACGGCCATGATGCGGGAGCCGTAGCTGATCCCGAAAAAGCCGCGCGCGGAGCGTTGCAGCAGGAGCTTCACATCGGGCAAATGGGCCACGTAGGGAGCGGGGGGGACGGGTTGGGGCAACTGCTCCGCCTGCCGGTAGTGGAGAATGGCGATGGCGATGCGCCGGGTCTTGACCGCTTCGGTGTAGAAGCCGTTGCGGGTGGTCTCGCCCACATACCGACCGTCGCCGTTGATCTTCTGGCGCTGGCGGATGAGTCGGGCCAGCTTCTGGGCAGCCCAATGGGCCTCGCCTTCCTGATAGTG
>JABGQJ010000948.1 GCA_018648945.1 Victivallales bacterium | reverse complement strand
GCTGGCGGGTCATTGGCACCGAAGCGGAGGTGGTGGAGTTGGGGACGGGCGAAGCCCCTAAGTGAAGTAGCATGGCGTGGGAGAGTGGGGGGAAAGCGGGGAGGAAGATGCCGAGCTGGTGCTCAGCGCGCCCAGGGGGGAGAGCGGAAGAGGGGATGCCGAGCTGGTGCTCAGCGCGCCCAGGGAGTCAGGACGTCGAGTCGGCGCTGGACCAAGGCCAGTCGTGAGGGTGTTGACAGAGATGGGCCTTGACCGGGTTGTTGTGGATGTAGTTCAGAGCGTTCACGAAGTGCTTTTGGTTGCGGATGTAACGGTCCCAGAATTCGCGCTTCCACAACTGGTGTCCCGGCACGCCCAGTCCCAGTTCGTCGTTGTGGGCCAGTGCCCAACGGCCTGTGTAGGATTTCCAGGACTGGACGATCTTCGCCAGGGGTGCCCCAGGGGCGATCATGACATGCACGTGATTCGGCATAATGCACCAGGCCAAGAGACGGTACCGGTCTCCGTCCCCCCGCAGGAGACCTGCCGTCATCACCTTCGCCAGGGGGGCATGGCGCAGTGCGCAGGACCCCGCCCCGGCTCCCAACCAGTGCTCGATTCGCTGGCGCCGCGCCGCGTCCTGTCTTTCCGGGGGGAACCGTGCCAGCTCCTCGGCCAGCTGGCGGAGTCGTTCCTGCGGCAACGAGTCTGCCAGCCGGAGCGTGATCGACTGAATGGCCGACTCGGTGTCGTGGTGCGGCATGTACCCGCGCGTGTACCAGCGCTCCTTGCAGGGCGTGTCCCCTCTGGGTGCGCTGAGCACCAGCTCGGCATCTTGGTTCCCACTCTCGCCAGGTTGGCGTCTGGCGTCTGCACCCTCGCTCCCAGGCATATCGCCCCCAACAGGGCCCCACTGCTCCGTCGGGCATCCCGTTCCGCTCCGCAGTCGGCGTCTCTCTGCTTCCATCGGTGGTCTTCTCCTGCCTGCTAAGGTCCTTACTGAAAAGGTAGTGCAACTATGGCGAGAATCACTTCTTCAGATGAAGGAGGGAGAGAGGGAAGCAGGATGCCGAGCTGGTGCTCAGCGCGCCCAGGAGGGAGAGAGGGAAGCAGGATGCCGAGCTGGTGCTCAGCGCGCCCAGGAGGAGGGGGGCCTGTCGCCGTGTCCCCGGACCACCACCCCTGCGTTACGTGTCCACAACGCGTTGGGCCATTTCGACGAGGCGTTCCAGGATGGCCTCGCCCGCGCCCGGAGGCAGAGCGGTGCGGCTGTATTCGGGCGGGTCAGTGGTGCAGAGGTCGACGCCGTACCCACCTTCGGGATAGGCTGCCAACGTCGGGATGTAGCCGGGCCAGCCGTTGGCATAGCCAATGAAGATGCCATGCGCTGGCGCAACGTCGTGCCGGAACCTCAGCTGGAACTCGATGAATACCTCACCAGGCACGAAGCCCAGCACGACCGGCCCCAAAGCAAGGCAGGAGAGCTCGACGTCCACCTGCCGGGCCGGATCGACGCGGTTCTGGAAGGTCAGCACGTCGCCGGACCAGCGGAGCCTGGGCTCGGGCAACTCGACGGCGGTGTCAGCGAGATCCACGACGGCCTGCCCCAACGCCTGGCCGATCGTCTCCATGGCCGTGAAGTCGTCCCGCATGCACATGCGCGGGTGGATGTTCCCGGCGGCACCATTCAGAAACAGAGCCGTGCAACCCGGGAGCGCCGCTTCGACTTCGGCGCGGGCGCGCCCGGGGTAATCGGCCGTGTAAAGTTGGTTGCCGGGGCCGAGGGTGAGTGAGTGGGCTGTGTAACGGAAGAGGACTGCTTTGGCCCGGCCGGTCGCGGCAACCAGTTTCAGCACTGCAAGCTCAGGATCCACGGCACCGGTTGTCACGCCTTCCTCGTACTCCCAGGCGTTCGTCGCACGGCCGTGGGAATCGAGAACGCGGCGGTTGTGGTTCAGTTCGACTGCTCCTGTGCCAAGGGCGGCCCTGACTGGCTCCAAGTCCGAGTGGGCGTCCACGACTGCCTGCGCGATCTTCTCATCCATGTCCAGGATGAATGGGTCGTCGGGGGAGTTGCCGAAGAGGTAGAGATTCTCGACCGACGAATGGCTGTGGGAGCAGGCGAAGGCGAGGCGTTCGCTGGCAAGCGCCGGCACGTCGGCCGCAACGCGAGCCCGGATACGGCTCATGTCGATCTTGCGGATTCCGCAGAGATCGCAGGCGACGACCGCTGCGACCTGCTCCCCGTCGCGCAGCACGAGTATCTTTGCCTGCAGGGGATCGTGGGCGCCTTTGGCCCGGCGCGGCTCCCGGTTCGGGGCGCGTGGGAAGCACGCCATCAGTGATCCCGCGGGCGGGGTGATGTCAACCGTGGCAGTTCCTGCCAGCAACATGGCGGTAGTCCTCTATGGTTCAGACGATCTTCAGACGTTCACGGTGGTGCTGGCCCAACTCGATCTGCTTTGCAGGTGGGGAAACATGTCCGTCGAGCAACGGCGACTGCGTGTCCACCATCATCCTGTGCATGCTGTCACGCAACCCCACAAGCACGGATTCAGCCTCGGGGGTGCCGGCAAGATTGCGTTGCTCCAGAGGGTCCTTCTCCAGGTCGTAGAGTTCCTCGCGGGCCGGTCGGCTGCAATCGACGTTCGTGGCCATGGATTGCCAGGCCGGGCTCGACATCACGTCCGCGTCATCGACCCGGATCCACGACCCGGCAGCGAATGTCGCGAGAACTCTCTCGTCGGCGCCCTTGGCATCTTCCGGCGTAACTCCGAAGGACCGGATGTATTTGTGCGTCCTG
>JABGQJ010000947.1 GCA_018648945.1 Victivallales bacterium | reverse complement strand
CTCGTGTTCGAGCGTGACGCGTCCCCGGTGGGGAACGGCCCTTCCCTCGACAGCAAGCTGATCCGGCATCTACAGACACACCCGGGACACAAGCGGATCAAGCTGCTTGCCTCTGACTGGCGACGCATCTACGCCTGGATGGACACCTATGCCCATCGCCAGGGCTGCTTCAGTGCCCAGCAAGAGAAGGACCTGCTGGCCTGGCGCGAGACGATCAGAGAGCTGTTCTCCGCCCCGCCCTGACGGCGGGCAGAGGGAAGGCATCCTACCACCAGGTCGAGGCGGGTTGCGGGGGCCATTCGCCGGTCGTCAGGGTGGTGGCCATATCTCCGGCCTGCCGCTGCAGGTCGGTGACGACATTCCGGCTGAACCCCACGTCGCCGCCAAGATAGTCGAGGGGCGCGCCGGGCATGTGTTTGCGCATCGCGGAGCTCTGCCGACTCAGCCGGCGCCGGAGTCGGTTCACGTCCAGGATCGCCTCCTCGATACCAGCGCCCGTGGACGCGGCCCGATACGCACGCTCGAAGGCCGCCAGATACGCGGCCACGCAGCCGGCCAGGCGGCCGCCCACGCTCAGCGAGGTCGCAAGCCAAGCGATATCGGCCTGGACCGCCGGCGAGGGCGCATCGCGTGCGGCGCGGGCGGCCAGACGCGCACCCTTGCGGTTCAACCCGGACATCTCCACACTCGCGTTCCTCAACGAGCGCATGGCGCGCCAGACTGCGGGGGCCAGTTCCCGCTTCCACTCGATGCCGTTGCGGCGGAAGGTGGAGAAACGACCGGTCGGCAGCAAGGTGTTCCAGAGGGGAAGCAGGACTGATGCCCGGTGGAAACACGGACCAAGCCCCTGAATGGGGCGTGAGCCGGACAGACGATAGACCTCTGCCATTCGCGGGCCTGCTTTTTCGCCATAGAGCCGGCAGCATGCCTGATCCAGAAAGCCGCCAGGCGCAAAGAGCTTCGCCGGGCGGGCGCGACCCGATAGCAGGCGCCAGTATCGGCGCATGAACGCAGCGTGGTCGGTTTGGGCCTTCTCAATGTGGAACGCGCTGCCGCGCGGGTTCCAGCCGTACTCAGCGTTCAGTAGCTGCTGCGGTTCATGGAGGCCGTTGCCGCTCGCATGCACGATTGCATCCGCGCCCGCGAAGCAGCCGGCAAGGGCCGGGGTCGCGACGAACGGGAGATTGTTGTAGTAGCCATCCCCACCCAGGAAGCAGAAGCCGCCGAACGCCGTTCCCCGCTCCGCCCGGTCCAGGTGCTGGCGCAGTTGCGCGTAACGCCCGCCGGCCCCGTCCTGGTTGCAGAACTGCTCGCGCAATCCGAGGACAATGTTGCGGTTGCGGAGTTCCCCGCTCAGCACCTCGAAGTAGTCGCAGTGCGCCTGCCATTCGCGGTCGTCCGCATCGTAGGATGAGTAGTTCGGACTGACCATGAACAGCAGGCAGTCGCGTTCGGCGTGGTAGTCGGAGGCGGGATTGACGACTTGGTTGATGGCATCCGCGAGGGCGTCGTAGAACCACGCGTAGGCTCCCGCCATGCCGTCCGGGGCAGCAATCGCGTCGTTTGGCCAACGCTTCCGGCAGGCAGGACAGCGTAGCGGCCAGGCGATCAGTGCTTCGGAAATGTGGCTGATGTCCAGGTTGTGAATGTAGAGAGCGCCGGGCTCCACGCGCTGCACGAACTCGGTGAGCTCCCGCTGCTTGAGTTGCAGCAGGTCGGGGTTGCTGAGGCAAGACCCCATGGTCCGGGCGATGTCCCCGCCATCGGCAGTCGGGCAACCGAAACAGGGATAGACCGGGCCATCCGGATAGTGGCTACGGTTCCGGAAGCTCTCGCCGCTGTTGCAGCGGGCCCCGTATCCGGAGCCATACCCGCTGTAGAGGAGCCGGACCCCGCGCAGTCGCGCGGCCTGATTCAGTCGCTGCATCATGGGCGCGTAGCCGGGAGACCGGTCTGTGCTCCAGCCAAGGCCGTCGAAGATGACGAGGTTGATCTTGTGCTGCCAGCACAGGTCCAGCTTCCGCACGATCCGCTGCTCGTAGGCTTCGCGGCCGTCGCCGCGGTCGTAGGACCAGCCGCCGATCTCGCCGAAGAGGTTCCAGTTGTTCCCGCGAATCGCGAATGCGGGACAGTCACGGATGCTGATGCCCGGCAGTTCATAGCCATCCCGGTCCGGGGACTCGATCAACTGGAGAAGTGTCGCGACCGCGTGGAGCAGGCCCACAGAAGAACGCGCGTAGAGTACGACGGGAGTCCGGTTGTCGGAATGGATGACGTAGCCCTGCTCCGCATTCGGTCCGTCGAGGGTGCGCAGGGGTTCCGGCAGCAACGCCGTCGCTCTCGGATCGCTGTCCGCACACAGGACGATGTCGGTTGGGGCGGCGTCCCGCAGTGCCTCGTCTGACAGCGCCAAGCTGTGGGCCTGGACCGTTGCACGGTCCGCCAGGTGCCGCTGTAGCGCCTCGACCGCAAAGGCAACTCGTGGCTCGGCGCTGGCCATGATGCGGCAGGATGTCCCGGTCTGCACCCGCTTCGGGAGCCCCCGGAGCAGGCGCATTTCGCGGGGTGTCGGGATGAGTATTGGTCTTGATGCGTTCATTACGTAGGCTCAGGTTTCCCCGCATCTGGTCAGCCCGACCGGGTCGGTGCAGAGGCCGGTTTCGAGGTCGATCAGGTTCTTGTAGTACTCGGTGTCCTCGAAGCGGTCGCCGGTTCTCTCCAACCAGTTTTGCAGGTCACGCTGCAGGCTCGGCGGCACCGCTCCGGGGCCACTCGTCTCCACCAGG
>JABGQJ010000946.1 GCA_018648945.1 Victivallales bacterium | reverse complement strand
TTTGAGCAGGTTGGAGATCATGAGCGACAGGGGAACGGCCAGTCGAGGGAAGTAGACTTTGCCGAACAGGCGAGCATTGCCGACGAAGGTGTTCGAGGTGGCGGTCAGGACGCCCGAGAAGTACATCCAGAGGATGTTGCCGCTGAGGTAGAAGAGGACCTTGGGCAGGCCATCGGTGGAGAGTTTGGCGATGTTGCCAAACACGATGGTGAACATGATGGTGGTGAGCAGCGGCTGGAGGACGAACCAGATGGGGCCGAGGATGGTCTGCTTGAACTGGGCGACGAAGTCGCGGCGGACAAAGAGCAGGACCAGGTCGCGGTAGCGCCAGAGATCCTGTAGGTGCAGGTCGAACCAGCCGCGGTGCGGTCGGAGGACCAGATCCCAGGATTCGGGAGCTTCGGAGGCTGGATTGGGCATTTCAGACTTCAGATTTGGGATTTCAGATTGCAGATTTCAGTAGGCATCTTGGGGTGTGGACCTTCCCTCCCAGCCCAATCGCCATTCCGTCATTCCACCCCTTCGGCTCTGCTCAGGGCCTTCGGCATTCCTACATGGCAGCGTGGGCTGGAATGCTGCCGGTTTCGTCGGGGCGGATGGGGGTCGTTTGGGTGGAGAGTTCCCGGGTGCTCTGCGCAAGGGCGTCGCGGAGCTTGGCGAGGAGGGGGGCGGTGCCGGGAAGGGGCATGTGACCGGCGACAGCGTGGCGGAGGACGACAAATTCGCCGAGCACGCGCTCGCCGTCGCGCAGTTGGAGGCGGGCGGTCCAGCTATCCGGGATCAGATCGTTGGGATGGGGTGCTTCGCCAGCCTGGGAGTCGGCCGCCCACTTGAGGGTGCGGGAAGGAGACGGGGCATCGGGCGTGAGGATGGTGAGGCTTGCATGGTCGGTGCCGACGTGGGACAGGCATTCGGTGCAGATGTCCCAGATGGTCTGGAGGTCGCGCGCGGTTTCGAGCCGCGAGACGGCTTGGTTGACGGCGATGCGGGCTTCGTCGGTGAGAGCGCGGTTGCGCTGGTCTTCTGCAAGGCGTTTGAGGACGAGGTCGGGGCGGACGCCGCAGAAGATGCGGGCGAAGGTGAAGGCGACAATCACGAGGGAGATGACGAGAAGGGCGATGGCTCCGTCGCTGGCAAGGGCGCTGACAAAGGCGAGGATGCCGAGGACGATGCAGATGCCATAGGCCACGAGAACGGCGTTGCGGTGGCTGTAGCCCAGTCGGAGGAGGGTGTGGTGGATGTGTTGGCGGTCGCCGGCGGAGATGGGCAGGCGGCGAATCCAGCGGCGGAGGATGGCAGTGGCGGTGTCGAGGATGGGGAGGCCCAGGGCGATCATGGGCACCAGGAGGGAGACTGCGGCGGTGCTTTTGCGGGAACAACAGATGCCGAGGGCGGCGAGCCAGAATCCCAGGAGCATGCTGCCGGAGTCGCCGAGGTAGATGGAGGCGGGGTGGAAGTTGTGGATGAGAAAGCCGAAGACGGCGGCGCTGATGATGGCGGCGAAGAAGACGGGCCCGCTGTGGCCATTGAGCACGCCAACGACGGCGAGGCTAAGGGTGGCGAAGAAGGCAAGGCCAGCGGCGAGGCCATCGAGGCCGTCGGCGAGGTTGATGGCGTTCATGCAGGCCAGGAACCAGAAGACGGTGAATGGGTAGCTGGCCCAGCTAAGATGGATGCCGCCCACGAAGGGCAGGTTAACGTACTGGATGGCAAAGCCAAGGAAGTAGGCGACGGTGGCGGCGGCCAGCTGGAAGAGGAGCTTGTAGCGGGGACGGAGACCGAACAGGTCGTCGACGAATCCCATGGTCAACGCGATGGAGCCGCCGAGGAGGAGGCCGGCGAGGGAGGCGGCCCTGCTTCTGCTGAGTAGCTCCCTGGCCACGTAGTTGGAGGGGAAAAGGAAGAGGAGGAGGACGAGGGGGCAGAGCACGGCAAGGAAGATGGGGATGCCGCCCATGCGGGGCATGGGTTTGGCCTGGAGCTTCCGGAAGTTGTCGGGCATGTCCATGGCACCGACGCGGGGCGCTGCCCAACGGGCACCGTAGGTCAGCACCCATGAGGCCACGGAGGCGATGAAGATTCCGGCAAGTAGAGTGCGCATGGCGAATCTCCCTCCCAGGAGGTCCAGTTCATGTTTCCACGTCTGCCATTGAGACACGACTTGGGCGGCTTGGCGACCGGGGCAATTCCCCTATCCGGGTACGCGCCGCCCGGTGCATTATGCACCTAGGAGGTCACAGAACAAGTCAAAACAACCTACGCTAGAGGCGTTTACAATACAGGTCGAGCTTCAGAGGCGGGAACGACGGGCTGGTTATGGGGCGTGTCAACTGCCCTCGCCCCGCCGGCGGGCGGGCGGCACGTGCTCGCGGCGGATAATGCTCCGGTCGCAGGCCGACCGGACAGGCAGACATATCCATTCGGCTTCTCCTTACCATCCGCGACCGGTGGTTTCCCGCCCGGCCTCACCCGGTGGGATGAGAAAAGCTCGGAGATCGGGATGTTGTAGTAGACGGCGAAGTCGGCCAGACGGTCGATGCTCATGGCACGGGTGCCGCTCTCGTAGGAGCAAATGGTGGAGTGGGCCAGGGAGAGATCACTGGCGACCGCTTCCTGCGTGTAGTTGAGCGCGCTGCGCATCTGCCGGAGCCGGATGCCGACCAGTTTGCGCACTTCGTCCCGTACCTGCTGAGTTGAACACATGAGACCAAACCCTCCCTAAGGACCTGGGTGGCGCCACTGACCGTCTACCCGTGAATGCCGCAGGGACCGAAGACCGACAGCATG
>JABGQJ010000945.1 GCA_018648945.1 Victivallales bacterium | reverse complement strand
GCACCTGGGCGGCACTGGCAATCTGCCCGAGGACCAAGGCTTCGACGTGAATGTCGGCGGCACCCATGCCGGCAGTCCGGCGGGTGGTTACTTCCTGCCGAACCGGATGAAGCTGCCGGGAGCCAGGAAGGGCGAGTACCTTACCGACCGGTTGAGCGAGGAAGGCTGCCGGTTCATCCGGGAACATCAGGACACCCCGTTCTTCCTCTACCAGTCCTACCACTCCGTCCACACGCCAATCCAGTCGAAGCGCGAGTACCAGGCCAGATATGCGCAGAAGGCGGCTGACTTGGGCAGGAAGATCAACGCCGCCTATGCCGGCATGATCCAGAGTCTCGACGAGGGGGTCGGGAGGATTCTGGACACCATCGAGAAGACGGGAATGCGGGACCGGACGGTCGTCTTTTTCATGTCCGACAATGGCGGGTTGAGCAGCGTGCCCCCGAATGCGCCCCTCCGGGAAGGCAGGGGGCATGTCTACGAGGGCGGCATCCGCGAGCCAATGATCGTGCGGGCACCAGGCCTGACGCAAGCCGGATCGATCTGCCGGATCCCGGTCACGAGCATTGATTTCCTGCCCACGATGGTCGAGTTGGCTGGTGCAGCCATGCCAGCTGAGCGCCCCATCGACGGCGTCAGCCTGACTCCTCTTCTGCGCGGTGGGACGCTCGACCGCGAAGCCATCTACTGGCACTATCCCCATTACAGCCCGCAACGCGGGAAACCGGCTGGCGCTGTACGGGCCGGAGATCTCAAGTTGCTCGAATTCTACGAGGATGGGCATCTGGAGCTCTACGACCTCAGCAAAGACAACGGCGAAGCCACGGACCTCTCGGCAGAACGCCCCCAAGACACTGCCCGCCTCCATGCCATGCTCGTCGCTTGGCGCCAGCGGGTCGGGGCGAAGATGCCGACCCCGAATCCGGCCTATGGCAAGACGGAAGCCGAACCAACACAACTGAAGCCCGGGCAACTCGATGCGGAGTTTGCCATCCGCTCCGGCTGTCGAGTGGATCGCCACCAGCTCGGCTTTGCCGTACTGGGCACGGCCAAGGGGGGCATGGCCCTTCGCCGCCTCGCGACTCCCATCTCGGGTGCGGCGACTTTCACCTGGGCCATGCAATCGCTCCAGCCCGACCGCTCTCCGCACGCCTGGCGTAACGCTTTCATCGTCCTACGGGATCAGCAAGGCAACGAATGGCGCATCGGCCTCTATCTCGGCGGTCAACGCAAGATCAGCATCACCGAGAAGGGCAAGGGCACCAAGCCCAAGCAATACAGCGCCCCCTTCACCCAAGATCCCTACACCCCCTTCAAGTGCCAGCTGAACTTCGACCCAGACGCCCGCAAGATGACCCTCGACATCAATGGCACCAAACTCAACGCCCCTCTCGCCTTTCCCCCCGGGCCGATCACCCACACGGGCTATCATGTGATCAACACCGAAACCGCCTACAGTCCCATCGCCACGAAGCGCTGACGCCTGACCAACCCCTGCTCGTACCCGAGAGCCTGTAAGAAGGCCGAGCGTTCCGCCTGTCTTGAAACGTTGGCGGGGCGGCGGGCGTCCGCCGGGCGACGGATTGCCGGGGTGGGCGATGGGTATTGCCAATGACTGTGCGCTTCTGGCCCTGCCTCGTGCCTCGCGCCCGAGGCCGTGCGCCCCGCCAGAGCGTGTGAGACAGAGCTCAGCGCCGCAGGCACAGCGATCTGTAAGGTGAGACGCATGCGCCTGAGCAACGGCGCCGGCTCGTGGCCCCGAATGCCGCCTCCGGCGGAGGCACGGATTACAGCCCCGGGTGCGAACCCAGGGTAGCCTCGTCCCCCGGGGTCGCTGAGTTCCAGAGGAGCGACACATTCCCCCGTGCCTGCTGCAATACAGACCCCGAGGATCGGGTCGCTATCCATGGAGCAGCAAATCGACTGCTGAGCGCCCCTCTGTCACTCCTCTGGAGTTTCCCTCCCTCCCGTATCCGTACCCCGGCTTCGCACCCGGGGCTGTAATCCGACGACCCTGTGGGTCTTGCGTCCGCTCTCCCCCTTCGCCGTGTGCGACTGGGCAGATGGCGACGATGGCAAGTTGCTTTGGGCGCTGGCGGCGGGAAGCGCTTTGCACGCGTGTTCTCTTCCCGGAAGAGCAGGCTAAAGCCTGGACTACGAACAGGTTCCCGCCCGCGCATCCCTCCCCCGCCCGGGGCTCTGGAACTGGATGGATCGTGAGGGATGTGTTCCCGTGGCAAGCACCAAGCCGCCTGCAAAGGCGGCAGTCCAGGTTGCGCGAATGCTCGGTTGCTTGCTGAGGGCTAGTACTACAGTAGGGGGGGCACACGCAATGCGCCAGGTTATGTGGTGCCTGCTCTTTGGGGCGGGGCAGGTCTACTTGCCCTTGGCAGCCAACCGAGTTGCCACCCAGCCGCGGACGGAGTTGATTAGGTACACGTGGTCGGCGGCGTGGAGGTCGGCGGGGGTGAGGACGCGTTCGGCGATCTCGCCGCAAGACAACAGCTCGGCGCGCTGGGTGCCGGCGAGGAGGCCGCAGGAGACGGGGGGGGTGAAGCGTCCTTCGGGGGTCTCGATTACCACGTTGGCGCGGCAGGATTCGGTGATCTCGCCGCGGGCGTTCTGGAGGATCACGTCATCGCAGTCGGGATGGGCTGCAGCGGCTGTGGTGTAGACCTCGCGGTGGGTGGTCTTGTGGTAGAGGAAGGGGTCGCGGTCATTGATGGGGGAAGGATGTACGCAGACTTGCCAGACGAGCGGCGTGGGAGTGGGGCCCAGGGGGCTGGCCTC
>JABGQJ010000944.1 GCA_018648945.1 Victivallales bacterium | reverse complement strand
CTGGGCTGCGGCGAGGGACGGCTCCTGCGCGAACTGCTGAAGATGCGGGAGATAGAGAAACTGGTCGGCATGGACGTCTCCATCCGTTCGTTGGAGATCGCGAGCAAGCGCCTGCGTCTGCAGCAAATGGCCCCACGAATGCGCGAGCGGATCGATCTCCTGCACGGTTCGCTGCTCTACCGGGACGCCCGGCTGGAGGGCTTCGATGCCGCCGCCGTGGTTGAGGTTGTGGAGCATCTGGACCCGCCTCGTCTGGCCGCCTTCGAGCGGGTGCTGTTCGAGTGCATCCATCCCAAGACGATCGCCCTGACCACGCCGAACCGCGAGTACAACGTGACCTGGGAGATGGACGAGGGCCGGTTGCGTCACTACGACCATCGTTTCGAATGGACCCGCGAGGAATTCCGCGCCTGGGCGGATCGCATGGCCGAGACGAACGGCTATGCCGTGCGCTACCTGCCGGTCGGGGAAGAGGACCCCACACTGGGTGCTCCTACCCAGATGGCCATTTTCGAGCTGAAGCCATGAAGGTTGATCTGCCCAAATTCTCGCTGGTCGTTCTGGTCGGTCCCTCCGGATCCGGCAAGTCCAGCTTTGCCAGGAAGCACTTCCTGCCTACCGAAGTGCTCTCCTCCGACTACTGCCGCGGGCTGGTCTCGGACGACGAGAACAGCCAGGAAGCCACCAACGACGCCTTCGACGTGCTGCACTACATCGCCGCCAAGCGACTGGCGGCGGGACTGCTGACCGTTGTCGATGCCACCAACGTGCAGAAGGAGGCGCGCCTGCCGCTGATCGAGCTGGCCCGCAAATTCCACGCCCTGCCCGTGGCTATCGTTCTCGACCTTCCGGAGGCCCTCTGCCGGGAACGCAACGAGAGCCGCCCCGACCGCAACTTCGGCCCCCATGTGGTCCGCAACCAGAGCCGCCAACTCCGGCGTTCCATGCGCTGGCTCAAGAAGGACGGCTTCCGCAAGATCCACGTGCTGAGGTCGCCGGAGGACGTCGATGCTGCCGTGGTCGAGCGTAGCCCACTCTGGAACGACCGGCGCGACGAACATGGCCCCTTCGACATCATCGGCGATGTGCACGGCTGCTATGACGAGCTGACCCAACTCCTCGGCGAGCTTGGCTACGAGGTCGCGGGACAGAACACCGAGGAACCACTCTGGGCGGGCGACATCTACGCCCATCCCGAAGGGCGCAAAGCCGTATTCCTGGGCGACATGTCCGACCGCGGGCCGCGCGTGCTGGACACGCTGCGACTGGTCCGCAACATGATCCAGATGGGGAGCGCCTTGGCCGTCCCCGGCAACCACGATGTGAAGCTGATGCGCGCCTTGCGCGGGCACAATGTCCAGGTCAAGCACGGTCTGGGCGAGACTCTGGCCGAGATCGAGGCTCTGACCGAGGAGACGCGGGACGCCTTCAAGAAGGAACTCGACCAGTTCATCTACACCCTGGTCAGTCACTACGTGCTGGACGACGGCCAGCTCTGCGTGGCCCACGCCGGGATGCGGCAGGACATGCAGGGCCGCGGCTCCCGCGCTGTGCGCGAGTTCGCCCTCTACGGCGAGACCACCGGCGAGACCGACGAGTTCGGCCTGCCCGTTCGCTACAACTGGGCGGCGGAATACCGAGGCAATACGACCGTGGTCTACGGCCACACCCCCATTCCCGAACCTGAGTGGCTCAACCGAACCGTGAACATCGACACGGGCTGCGTCTTCGGTGGCGCTCTGACGGCCCTGCGCTATCCCGAGCGCGAATTCGTCGCCGTCCCCGCGAAGCACACCTACTGCGAACCAGCCAAGCCCTTCATCCCCGAAGAGGAACAGGCCCCGGCCCTCACCGGCCAGCAACAGCAGGACGATCTGCTCGATGCCGAGGACGTGATTGGCAAGCGTCTCGTGGACACGCGGCTGCGCCCCAAGATCACGATTCGCGAGGAGAACGCGACCGCTGCTCTGGAGGCCATGAGTCGCTTTGCGACCAACCCCAAGTGGCTCATCCACCTGCCCCCCACCATGTCTCCCTGCGAAGCCAGCAAGGAGGCCGACTACCTGGAGTTCCCGACCCAGGCCTTTGCCCATTTCCGCTCCCTTGGCGTGCCCCGGGTGGTCTGCCAGCAGAAGCACATGGGCTCCCGTGCCATCGTCATCGTCTGCCGGGAACCGGAGACCGTCCGGACCCGCTTCGGGATCACCAGCGAGGATGGGATCGGGACCATTTTCACCCGCAAGGGACGGCGATTCTTCGATGACCATGCCCTGGAACAGGAGCTTGTGCGCGTGGTGCACAGCGCCCTGACCGAGACCCACTTCTGGGAGACCATGGAGACCGATTGGGTCTGCCTCGACTGCGAGCTCATGCCCTGGTCCGCCAAGGCCCAGCAGCTGCTGCAGACGCAATACGCCGCGCTTGGTTCGGCGGCGAGCGCCTCCGTGGTCCAAGCCGTTGCCGCGCTGGAGACCGCCGTTGCGCGCGATGACATCGTCCGCGACTTCCCCCACAAGGAAGGAAGCTCCTCCCGCCCTGCCGATCCCCATGCCCTGCTGGAGAGGATGCGGCAGCGCCAGGGCTATATCGACCGCTACATCGCGGCCTACCGCGAATATTGCTGGACCGTCACGTCGCTCGACGACTTGCGGCTGGCGCCGTTCCACATCCTGGCCACCGAGGGACGCGTCCATGTGGACCGGGACCACGTCTGGCACATGGACACCATTGCCGAGTTCTGCCATGTCGGCCCGGACATCCTGCTCGCCACGCCCTACCGCGTGGTGGACGTGACCGACCCC
>JABGQJ010000943.1 GCA_018648945.1 Victivallales bacterium | reverse complement strand
CATCGGGCCGCAGGCCCAGGTCAGCGCCAGTAGCACGGACGCCGCCCGCGGCATTTACGACCCGAAGCAAGCGGTTGACGGCAACACGGACACGCGCGATTGGCATCATTGGTCCAATGATCCGGCCCAGGCCCCCTCTGTCGAGACGCCGCAGTGGCTCCTGCTGAAGTGGGCTCGTCAGCGAAGGGTACGCGAGGCGATTCTCCACACCATGGCAGGCTATGCAGTCCAAGACTACGCCATCGAGACTTGGGATGGCGTTGCCTGGAGGCCCTTTGCCGACGGCGACGTGCGCGGCAACACCATGCTGGTCCGGACCCATGCCGCTGCGGCTCCGGTCAACACCGACCAGTTGCGGGTGCTCTGCCTCCGGGGCTCGCGGTCGCAACCTGGGATTGCGCGCATCGTGGAGGTCGAGGTCATGGCGGAGGCTGTCGCCGATGATCCCGAGCCACGTTGCACGCTGGCGGTCCCGCCGGGGGACTTGCGCTTTGCCCGCGCCTTCCGCGAAGGGGAGGATGGCGGCGTGGTGCTGGACGGCGCGATCGACCTGCCGGCACCGAGCCAGGGCACGATCACCTGGACAGCACCGCCGGGGCGGTGGCGGCTGCTCGCGGTCAGCGAGGACCGGCTGTTCGCTGGCTCCCAGGTCGATTTCAGCGGCGTTCCGAAGCACGCCCCGTACGTCAATCTACTGGATGAGGACACCGTTTCCGCCTTTCTCCGGATCACCCATGACGCGTACGCCCGGGAACTCGGTCCCGACCTCGGGTCCCGGTTTGTCTCCACCTTCACGGATGAACCCTCGCTGCTGGCCTGCTACTACGGCAAGGCCATGCCCTGGAGCCCCGTCGCCTGGCACCCGCGGCTTGCCAGCGAGTATGCTCGTCGCACCGGCCGCGAGTTGGCAACCGATCTGCCGCTGCTATTCCTCGACGGAGCCGATGCCGCCCGCGCCCGGCACGGTTTCTGGGCGACCGTGGGCGACACGTTCCGGGAGAACTACTTTGGCCGCATCCGCCAGTGGTGCCACGCGCATGGCATCCCTTCCGGGGGACATCTTCTGCTTGAGGAGGACATCCGCTGGCACGTGCCGCTCTACGGCGATCTCTTCTCCTGTCTGCGGGAAATGGACGTGCCGGGCATCGATGTGCTGTCCTGCGATCCGGCCAAGTCGCCCTGGTACACCGCTCGTCTGGCCAGCAGTGCCGCCGAACTCGAAGGTGGCTCCCTGGTGATGAGCGAGACGAGCGATTTCGTCGAGATGTGGGCCAAGCCGCCCCGTCCCGTCAGCGCGGCGCAGTTCCGGGGGACGATCAACCGACTGCTCCTAGGCGGCGTCAACCGCTTCAACACCTACAGCCGGTTCCGCGGTCTGGCAGATGCGGACCTCGTCCAGCTCAATGAGTGGACCGGGCGCTGTTCCCTGGCCTTGGCTGGCGGGGTCCGCCAGGCCAGAATCGGCGTTCTCTATCCCATCGAGTCGGCCTGGACCCGCTTCCGACCCTCGCCGCAGGGCACCCGCGATGCGGGCCCTCTGGCCGCGCGATTGGCCGCGACCATCCGCCAGGCGGACAATCTGCTCTACGCCTCTCGCCGTGAGTTCTCGTATCTTGATGCGCGGACCCTGGCCCAGGGACGCGTGACCGATGGCGAACTGCGCCTGCGCCAGTTGGCCTGGTCGGTGATCGTTCTGCCGGACGCCGATACGCTATCGACTGCGGCCTGGGAGAACCTGCACCGGTTCTGGCAGGACGGCGGGGTTGTCATCGCTGCCGGGGCCTTGCCGGTGAACTCCGAACGCGAGTTCCCGTCGTCGTCTCGCCGCACCCTGAATGCCCGTATGTTCGGCCATCGCCCGAATGGCGCCGGGGAGGCCCCCGCGTGGGGCACCAATGCCCGGGGCGGCATTGGCATCTACCTGCCGCGGCAGTGCGTGGATCGCTTGCCGGCCCTGCTGGACCTGCTCCTGGCGCCCGACCTCGTGGTCGGCGACGGAGCCGTGCCGGTCCGCCTGGCCCGGCGTGCCATCCGCGGCCAGGACGTGTGCCTGCTGATCAACGACAGTCCCGAACGCTGGCAGGGGAAGGTGACATTCGGGGCATCCGCCCGCACCGGCGACCTGCTCGACCCGGCCACCGGGGAGCTTGTCCGCTTGGCCGCCGCCGCCAACGTGCCCCTGGATCTCGACGGTTGGGGAGCTGTCATCGTGCGCTTGGACGGCATTTCCCCGGTCACGCGCCGGCCTCTCGATGCCCTGGCCCTGGCCGGCATCCTGGCTGATCTGGACCCTCGTCCCGCGAGACCGTAGTGCCGGGCCGTCATCGCAGCCCCCCAGGATTGCGCCATCGCCGATTGCCAAAGGGCACGGATGCGGCGGGAGAATTGTTGGACGCAAGGGCTTAGGGTAACGAGGTCCGGATGCCGACTCGCTGACATGCAGCCAGGATTGGCGCATGGATGGATGGAATGAAGGAGCTATGGCAAGGCAGGCAAGCCACGCAAGTGCCCCAACGCGACAGCGAAGCGATCCGGGATGGCGGTGGCGTGCCCTACTATGGGTGCTTCTTACCCTAACCGTCGCGAGCAACGCGCAGGAGGCGAAAATGTCTAGCACGACCTGTTCGGTAACCGTTTCCGGGAGTCGCATCACCCTGTCATCTCCGGCGTTCGCCTTTGCTCTGGACACGGCGGATGGGCTGCGCGCGGTTTCTTGGGAGAACCGTCTGACGGGACGGGAGATCCCGCTCGGGGACGGGTTGGAGGTGGGTCTTGACCTGGGGTTGCCCGACGGCCCGTTGA
>JABGQJ010000942.1 GCA_018648945.1 Victivallales bacterium | reverse complement strand
CCGAGTGACCGTTGATTCCCCGCCACCCGCCTCTATGGTAACGGTTCGGCCATTACCCGATCACCTTGCGACCCAGAAGACCCGAATGAGCCAGGATTCACCCGCCGCCGCCCTCCATCGCGCGACCCGATTCGTGGTCGGCATCGACCTCGGCACCACCAACAGCGCCGTCTGCTACGTGGACACCGAGGGCGAGTCTCTTCCCTGTCAGTTCGCCATTCCTCAACTGGTCGCCGCCGGCGAGGTGGGCCAGGACGAGCTGCTGCCCTCCTTCTGCTATCTGGCCGGGGCCTCGGAACTGCCGGACGGCGCCCTGGAGCTGCCTTGGGATGTGGCGCAGCAGCACGCGGTGGGACGCTTCGCCCGGATCCAGGGCGCAGCTATCCCCGAGCGGCTGGTCTCCTCGGCCAAGAGCTGGCTGGCCCACGCGGGGGTGGACCGCACCCGTGGCATTCTCCCTTGGGGCGCGGATCTGGGCCAGCAAATGGTCTCGCCGGTCGAGGTGGCCGCACGCTTCATCCGCCATGTGCGCGCCGCGTGGGACCATGCGTTCGGCGCCCTTCGCGACCAGGAGGGCACGCCCTGTCTGTTGCATGAGCAGCAGGTCGTGCTGACCGTACCCGCGTCCTTCGACGAGGTGGCCCGGCAACTCACGCTCGAGGCGGCGACGCAAGCCGGCCTGCAGCATGTGGTCCTGATTGAGGAACCGCTGGCTGCGTTCTACTCCTGGCTGTGGCATCACGAGGAGGATTGGCGGGAACAGGTGCTGGAGAACGAGACCATCCTCGTCGTCGATGTGGGGGGCGGCACCACCGACTTCTCCCTGGTCCAGATCGAGCCAGGATTCTCCCTGCGCCGCACGGCCGTTGGCGATCACCTTCTCCTTGGCGGCGACAATATGGACATGAGCCTGGCCCGGGATGCGGAAGCCGCCTGGAACACGAAACTGAGCCCGCGCGAATGGAGCCAGCTCTGCCTGGAATGCCGCCGCGCCAAGGAACTGCTGCTGGCGCCGGACGCCAGTGATGCCGCCGATATCGCCATCGCCGGGCAGGGGCGCTCGCTCATCGCCAGCACGCGCACCCACTCCTTCCCCCGCAAGCAGGTGGTCGAGCGCTTGCGCGACGGGTTCTTCCCGGTCGTCGAGGTGGATTCTCCCGATCCGGAGCGCGCCCGAGGCATCCGCCAGATGGGCTTGCCCTATGCCAGCGACCCTGCCGTCACCCGGCATCTCCTGCGCTTCCTGCGCGGGGCATCGACCACGGTCGAACAGCCAGTGAATGGCCTCGCGGCCCCCTCGCGCATTCTCTTCAACGGCGGGGCCATGCTGCCCGCCAGCCTGCGCCACCGCATCTGCGAGGTGGTGGGCACGTGGACCGGTCGGGACGCCATTCCGGAACTCACCGCCAGCGACCTCAATCTGGCCGTGTCGCGCGGGGCCGCCTACTACGGCCTGGTCCGCGTGGGCCAAGGCGTCCGCGTCAAGGGGGGGATCGCTCGCGCTTACTACCTGGAGGTGGGGAGTGGAGAGGACTCCCATCTGGTCTGCGTCATGCCCCGCGACACCCAGGAGGGCGTGGTGCGCGAGCTTGGCGACACCACCTTCGATCTGGCCACCAACCAGCCTGTCCGCTTCCCGATCGCTGCCAGCACCACCCGCCTGGGGGATCAACTGGGCGACACGGTTGCGCCCGACGATGAGATCCGCCACCTCCCTCCTCTGCACACGGTGATTCCGCACGGCCGCGGCGGGGCCCGCAGCATCTCCGTACAGCTCGCCACCAGGCTGGATGAGGTGGGTACGCTCGCCGTCTGGTGCACCTCCCTCGACAAGCGCCACCGCTATCCCTTGAGTTTCGACCTGCGTAGCGACGCCGAGACCGGCCCGGAGGAGGTGGAGATCGTGGTGGACGATGCCCGGCGCCAGGCCGCGATGGATCTCGTGACACGGACATTCGGGGCCGAACCGAACCTGCTGAAACGCCTGCCGCGCGACCTGGAAGCCTGCTTCGACCTACCCCGGAAGGATTGGGGTGCTGCCCTTCTGCGCCAGATCGCCGACCTCCTGTTGGCGCTCGCGGAGCGGCGAGGGGCCACGGCTCGCCACGAAGCCCGCTGGCTCAATCTCGCCGGTTTTGCCCTGCGTCCCGGGTTCGGCATGGCTGGGGACGACTGGCGCTTGCGCCAGCTGTGGAAGCTCTGGCACGATGGCTGCGCCAATCCCCGCGACCCGCAAGCGACGGCGGATTGGTGGACGCTCTGGCGGCGCGCTGCCGGGGGCCTGCGCCAGGGGCACCAACAGCAGATCGCCAACCTCCTGGTGCGCGAGCTCGTCCCCAAACCAGGCGAACGCCTGGATGCGCGCCGAGGACCCGCCCAGGAGACCATCGAGATGTGGCGTTGCCTGGGGGCGATGGAACGACTCCCGGTCAAGGCCAAGCTCAAGATCCTGCGCCCGCTGCTGGAGACAAAGAACCGCTTGGCGGACCACCATTTCTGGGTTCTTGCCCGGCTTGCCGCCCGGCAACTGTTCCACGGCCCCGAGGACGCGGTGATCCCCGCCGCCAAACTGGAGCCCCTACTCCCGGAGCTGTTCGGCCGCGCCAACCAAGCCCGCAGCCGCACGGCCCAGTTCGCGGTCGTCAACGCCTGTCGCACCTGCGGTGTGCGAGGCCTCGATGTCGCCGACGAACTGACCGATCAAGCCGATTCCCTGCTGACGCGTCTGGACGCACCCGAGGAATGGCGGCATCTCCTGCGGACCGCCGAGGACGCGTCCCGCAGCTACCAGCGCGAAGTCACCGGCGA
>JABGQJ010000941.1 GCA_018648945.1 Victivallales bacterium | reverse complement strand
CACCCTTTGGAGGTAGCATCGAATGGTGGAACGCACCCCACTCTGCGTTGGGATCCCAGACGAGATCAAACCGGGCGAATTCCGTGTTGCCGGGACGCCGGAGCACGTAGGACGCCTCCGCGACCTTGGTTGCCGGGTCATCGTGCAACGTGGCGCGGGCGTGGGCAGTGGCTTTCCCGACAAGGACTACGCCGACGCGGGCGCGGTTCTTGCCGACACCCTCCCCGAGGTCTACGAGCAGGCAGATCTGCTGTGGAAGGTGAAGGAGATCCTGCCCGAGGAGTTCGGTCTTGTACGGCAGGGGCACATCATCTACACGTACCTGCACGCCCCGCCCCGTCCCGAGATGACCCGCGCGCTGCTGCAGAGCGGGTGCGTCGCGATTGCCTACGAGGAGATGCTCGACACACAGGGACGCCGGTTCGCACTGGCACCGATGAGTCGCCTCGCGGGAGTGGGTGCCGTGGTCGTTGCAGGTCAGTTCTGCCAAGCGCTGTACCAAGGTTGCGGGAAGCTGCTCTTCCGTACGGCCGGGGCCGAACCGCTGTCAATGACCATTCTCGGTGGTGGCGTGGCCGGATGGGCGGCCACCGAAGCCGCGCTAGCCGCCGGGGCTGGGGTGCGGATCGTCGAGAACAACCCTGAGACTGCCCAGAACTTGGCACACGCCTTCCCCGCTGCCATGGTGCGGACCTACAGCGACGCGCTGCTGCGCGAGGCGCTGCCGACGACGGACGTCTTGGTCAACTGTGTGATGTGGATGCCGGGCGATCCCCATCTGGTTACCCATGAGATGGTGCGATCCATGCGCAAGGGCAGCCTGATTGTGGATGTCGCCGCAGACCCGAACGGCGCCGTGGAGACGACGCAGGTCACAACCCACGACGACCCCATCCGCATCGTTGACGGCGTGCTGCACTACGCAGTCCAGAATATCCCATCGCTGTTTGCGAACACGGCGTCACAGCTGCTTGCCGAAGTCACGTGGCCCGGGCTGGCATGCATTGCCCAGGACGGCCTTGAAGCGGCGCTTCGACAGAACAACTCCTTGCTGAGTGGCGTGCAATTCTGGCAGGGCCAGGCCGTGGGGCGACTCCTTGCCGAAACACAGGGTCTTGCGACCATGTCGTGCGATGAGATCCTGGCCGATTAGTCGGTGCATCCGGCAACTCCCATGGCCAGTGCGTTCTGCCTCTGCCCGCTGGCTGGCTCCAGGCCCCCGTTGGCTAAGCGCCAGAGGTCTGGCAAGCCACCCCCAGTTGCCAGAGGACGCACGGCAGGTTTCGGGCGCTACCTTGAGCGAGATGGCAAATGGCGGCGACTCACCCTCCCTGCTGGCTCTCAGGGGTTTATTGTCACCTTTCTGCGGTGATGGGACTCTCAGTAGCAATGAGACCCACACCCGCCATCAAGGTACGCAATGTGAATGACACGCAATTACTCGAGCTCTGCCGGAAGGGAGACCACAACGCCTATGGGCAGATTGTGGCGCGGTACCAAACGCTCGTCTGCTCCATTGCCTACAGTGGCTGTGGTGATTTCTCTCTCAGCCAGGATCTGGCTCAGGAGACATTCATTGCGGCTTGGCGGAAGCTGGCTGACCTACGCGACCCGAGCAAGCTCAAGTCCTGGATCTGCACCATTACGCGGAATCTGACCCACCGGTCGGCTCGCAAGGAGAGCCGCAGCGCCACCGGTCGGTCTGCCCCCTTGGAGGCGGGACACGACGTCGCCTCTGCCCAGCCGTCGCCCGGTGAGCAGGCAATCAGCGATGAGGAGGCGACGCTGGTCTGGCAGTCCCTGGAACAGCTCCCCGAGAACTACCGTGAGCCGTTGGTTCTGTTCTACCGGGAGGAGCAATCAGTTGCTCGGGTGGCCGCAGCACTGGAGCTGTCGGAGGACGCGGTGAAGCAACGCCTGTCCCGTGGTCGGAAGATGGTGCACGGACAACTGGCGGAGCTGGTGGGATCGACCTTGACCCGTTCCCGCCCTTCACGAGTATTCACCCTCGCCGTGGTTGCTGCCTTGCCAGCCCTCGACACTTCGGCAGCCGTGGCAGGCGGCGTGGCAGCGAAGACGGCGGGCCTGACCGCTCTTGGCCACGGGGCATTCCACTTCCTCACCAGCCTTCCCTTCATTGTGTGGTGTGTGAAGCTGTCGGTTGGGAATGCCAGGTCGGAACGGGAGCGCCGCTACGTCATTCGTCAGCTCCTACTAGGCTTTGGCCTGCTATTCCTCAGCTTGGCCGTGATGTTCACTCTCCTGTGGAGGCATCTGGCTAGGGGAGGTCTTGTGCCGGCGATGTTGCCGGCTCTGGTGATGTTTGGCATGCTCGTTCCGATCTTCTTCTTCAGCTATCGTGCCGGTCGCCGCATCGAACAGATCCGGATCGAGGACGGCACCCACGAGGAGCCGACCTCGGTCACGGGCTCCGGTGGGGTCAGCGTGTCGGGGATCTACGGCAGGTTCGTGGGCAGTGCGTTGCTGGTCGTCCTCTGGCCCTGTGCGCTGTCGTTCAGGGCGGCCGATTACGTGGGGGTAGCGGCGTTCGTGGCGATCGCGCTCCTGTCATCGCTGATCGGGGCGCGGGCATGTCTCCGGTTCCCGAAGAAATACTTCCAGCTCTTCACCGTCACTCTCGGGGTGATGAGCTTGATCGCCCAGGCTGTGATGTGGCGAAACCGGCTGGCGTGGTCAGCGGCGTTCCCAGGAGGGAAGGAGTCATTCTTCATTTGGATGATCTGGGTCTACAAAGGCATGATGATGACCTTCCTGGTCCTCACCATACTCGTCTGGAAGCGGGTGTATTCTCGG
>JABGQJ010000940.1 GCA_018648945.1 Victivallales bacterium | reverse complement strand
CCGAACAGTACGGGCAGGAAGCACGCGGCGAAGCGTTCCGCTACACCACCGATGTGCAGGGCGCGCTCGATGGTGACCACGGCGACTACGAGATCTTCTTCGACGCCTCCGGCACGCTCCAGCGCGCCCAGTTCATCGAAATGGCCGTGCAGGCGGGCAAGGCCATCTACTGCGAGAAACCCACCGCCACAACCACCGCCGAGGCAGTTCGCATCGCCAAGCTGGTCGAAGATGCCGGGCTCAAGAATGGCGTGGTCCAGGACAAGCTCTGGCTCCCCGGTCTGCGCAAGGTCAAGATGCTCAAGGAGCTTGGTTTCTTCGGCAAGATCCTCTCCGTGCGCGGCGAGTTCGGCTACTGGGTGTTCACCGGCATGGACTACGACCAGCCCGCCCAACGCCCCAGCTGGAACTACCGCACCGAGGATGGTGGCGGCATGATGATCGACATGTTCTGCCATTGGCAGTATGTCATCAGCAACCTGTTCGGCCCCATCCAGCGCCTGGTGGCCTATGGCAACACCGACATCGACCAGCGGCGCGGCGAGAATGGCCAGCCCTACGAGGCCACCGCCGACGACTCGGCCTACGCCATGTTCCTGCTGGAAGACGGGACCGTCTGCCAGTTCAACAGCAGTTGGTGTACCCGCGTGCGCCGCGACGACCTCCTGACCATTCAGGTAGATGGCATGAAAGGCTCGGCGGTCGCGGGACTCCGCGAAGTGGTCACCCAGAGCGCCGCTGCCACGCCGAAACCCATCTGGAGTCCAGACACCCCCCAGCCCATCGACTTCCTCGCTGGCTGGAGCCCGGTGCCCAACAACATCGAGTACGACAACGCCTTCAAGATCCAGTGGGAGGAATTCATCCGGCATGTGGCGTTGGACGAGCCCTGGCGCTACTCCCTCATGGAAGGCGCCAAGGGGGTGCAACTCGCCGAACTCGGCATGCAATCCTGGCAGGAGCAACGCTGGGTGGATGTCCCCGGCCTTTAGCCACCCAGGCCAAGCAGGCGTTGCGCGTTGCGGTGGGTGACCTTGGCGAAGACCGTATCCGAAATGCGGCCGGCAGCATGCCCTTCCTCGAGGAACTGCTTCAGCCAGACCAGGACCGTGCCAGCCTGCGTGGGCAGGCAGATGTCGGTGGCGAAGAACACGCGGTCCTGGAACTCCTCCAGGAAGGCGTAACCGAAATCCGGATCGCGGCTGACGGCGGTGAAGCCGCTACCGGCCGAGAGGTCGCCGTGGAGAGTGGGATAGCGCCGCATCAGTTCGACCACACGGCCGCCGGGAACGACCGGACCAGTGGGGTAGCTGCTCCAGTTCGTCGCATCCACATCGCCGCTGATATGGGACCAGAAACACTGGGAGTGGCCCAGGAAACTCAGCTTGGGAAAGTCCTGGAGCGCCCGCTCAAGCCCTGGTAGGCCAAGCTCGTCGACGATGCCGTAGGTACCGCCTTCGCGAGAGGCAATATGGAAGGTGAGAGGGAAGCCCACGGCCTCCACATGGCGGAAGAGATTGCGCATCCGGGGGTCATCGAAGGACAGGTTGGCAGCCACTTCACCGATGCCCTTGCAGCCTTGTTCGCGGTAGTATTCCAGCACGGTGCCGAGAGGGGCACCGGGGTGGTTGAACATCTGGCGCGGATCGATATTGCAGAAGGGGATGAACCGCTCGGGATACTGGGCACAGACGCGCAGCACATCTTCGTTCGACTGCACGATGTGCATGGCTTCGGGATTCAGGCAGGGGAGCAGCACGCCACGGTCAATACCCGCTTCGCACTGCATCGCCACCAGTTGCTCAGGCGAGACAATCGGCGCGTTGCTGCCCACGTAGTTCAGGCTGGCCAGGGAAACATGGTTGTGCAGATCAATGAACATGGGGACCTCTCCAGGCGGTTGTGCAGGCACCGGTACCATGGCATGCCTTCATGGAGAGGCAATGTGCCGCTGGTTCGGGCCGCTCTCCGCAGCACGGGAAGACAAGGCAAGCCTACTCCTCGACGGATTCGACCCTCAGATCTCTGAAGTAGATGGTGCCGCTGACCTTCTCCAAGCCGAGCATCAGAGAAATGGAATGGGCATCGTAGGGGACATCATAGGCAAACGACAGCTGTTTCCAGTCGAAGGTGCCGCCGCCGATACTCGCCGCAGGCCATTGGGTCTTCCCGCTCGTCTTGACCATGAGCTGGAACTTGCCTCCGCCCCAATGGACGGGCGGTTTGCTGATCTTCTCGCCCTTGGCCAGCACTGTGCAACGGAGCTTCGCGCCCACCAACCGGGCCGTCGGCAACGGGAAGACCACGCGTCGGTCCCTTTTCGTCTCTGCGGGATCGACGATCACCCTCAAGGCCTTCCTGCCGTCGGGCATGTCCACGAGCTCCCCACCGCTCGGCGACGGCCCTTGTTCGCCATCGAAGGCCCTGTCGAGGACGACTTCCAGCACCTGCACTCCTGCCGTGGGCGGCACGAGTATCTGGTGCCGAGCAGGATCGCGGATGTGGGCGACCACCGACTCCATCTGCAGGGCGCTCTTGCTCAGATTCCGTTGCTCGCGCAGACGTTTCCGGTTCTGCTCCTGGGCGTCGATCACGTCCTGTTGCCTGGCCCTCAACTCACGCTTGAGTGCCTCGTTCCTGTGCAGTTCGGCTCCCGGGTCTTTGCGGGAGACACATCCTCCCGCGCAAACCAGAGCCAGGGCGGTGATGAGTATGGCGCAGCGGAATTCCATGGGGTTTCCTTCTTTCTGGTGTAGGTCCGGCGGACCTCGGAGTGGCCTGGAGCGGCCCATCCTACTTGAAGGCAGCGGCGAATT
>JABGQJ010000094.1 GCA_018648945.1 Victivallales bacterium | reverse complement strand
GAGGCCGGCCGCCTCTCGATGGTTGGGGTGGGCATGGCCACTCCCAGAGCGCAGCTGTGGCAACTCGCCCTGCGGGCTCCGCGCCTGCGAGTCCGGCCGGATCCCCGGGCTACTCGATGACTTCGGGCGTGGTCAGCTTGTCGTAGAACTCGAGGTACTTGTCCGCGTCCGGTGAATTGCGCAAGGAGATGGCGGTACGCGGGTGCTCGTTGAGCATGCCGGTGATCGCGTAGGGGATGAGGTAGCCCCACTCGATCTCCTGGCGCAAGGGGATGAATCGCTCCTGAATGAGCCGCAAGATGGGGCGAACATCGAACTTGGGGTTCTTCAGGAAGCTGAGCAGCAGCTCCAGGCAGCAGTTGCCCGCGCCACGACCGATGCCAAAGACCGAGGCGTCGAGCATGTCGGCGTTGTCGATAACCCCCTGGATGGTGTTGCCGAATGCCAACTGGCGGTTGTTGTGGCAATGCATGCCGATGGTCTTGCCCGGGAGGCCCTCAATGTACTTCTTGACGAGGAAGGTGATGTCCTCGCTATACATGGAACCGTAGGAGTCCACCACATAGACGATCGGGATCGCCGTCTCGGCCAACTGCGCCAGAGCTTCGTCGATGTCCTTCTCAAGGTTGGTGGAGACTGCCATGATATTGACGGTCACCTCGTAGCCACGCTCCATGCACAGGTCGGCCAAAGCGATGGCCTTGTCGATGTCCTTGACGTAGGAGGCGACCCGAATCATGTCGAAGGGCGAGTCGCTGCAGGGGGCGATGTCCTCCTCCCGCACGCGACCGATGTCCACCATGCACGAGAGCTTCGCCGTGCGCTCCACGCCAGCCAGGACACGGTTCACGTCCTCATCCCGACAGAAGCGCCAGATCCCATACTCCGGGGCGGGGAACAGCTCGGGAGATGCCTTGTAGCCAATCTCCACGTAGTCCACTCCGGCAGCAGCGCAGGCGATGTAAGTCTCCCGCACCAGCTCGTCGGAGAACTGCCATTTGTTGATCAGGCCGCCATCGCGGATGGTGCAGTCCAGCACCTTGATTGCAGGTCGGTACATGGGGTCGGTTCCGTGTCTGTGTCGCAAGCTAGTCTGTGTTGGTGTTTCGATGCAGCGAAACATAGTGCCTGACCCACCATCCCGCCAGTCGCCATGGCCGGATGCGCTCCGGCCCGACGCAGGGGGGCGAGGTGGCGGGGCCGCCTACATGCGGCGGGGGCGCTTGGCGGAGGAATGGACCGTACGAGAGAGCATGTCCATCTCTTCCAGGACAATACCAGTGCCCTTGGCGACGGCGAGCAGAGGCTCGTCGGCCACGGCAACCGGCAAACCTGTCTCCTCGGAGACAAGGCGGTCGAGACCGCGCAGGAGGGCGCCGCCACCAGCAAGCATGACCCCGTGGTCAATAAGGTCGGCAGACAGTTCCGGCGGACAGCGCTCGAGACTCATGCGCACGGCTTCGACGATGCGGGTGACCGGCTCCATGAGGGCTTCGCGGATCTCTTCGCTGGTGATGCTGACCGTCTTGGGCAACCCTCCCATGAGGTCGCGGCCCTTGACGTCCCTGGTCAGCACCTCTTCCAGCTTGTAGGCACTGCCAATATCGATCTTGATATGCTCGGCCGTGCGTTCGCCAATAAGCAGACTGTAGGCGCGCTTGAGATACTGGACGATGGCCTGGTCCATGGCATCGCCCCCGCTCTTGATGCTGCGCCATTCCACGATGCCAGCCAGGGAGATGATGGCGACTTCGGTGGTTCCGCCGCCGATATCCACGATCATGTTGCCCGAGGGTTCCTGGACCTGGATGCCCACGCCGATGGCGGCCGCCATGGGTTCCTCCACAAGATGCACCTCGCGCGCCCCTGCCCGGAGCGCGCTCTCCTTGACCGCGCGCGTCTCCACCTCGGTGATGCCCGAGGGAACAGCCACCAGCACGCGGGGGCGCATGATCTTGCGCTTGCCGTGGACCTTCTGGATGAAGTAGCGAAGCATCTCCTCGGTGATCTCGAAGTCGGCGATGACCCCGTCCTTCATGGGACGGATGGCACGGATATTGCCGGGCGTGCGCCCGAGCATCCGCTTGGCTTCCATGCCCACGGCAAGAACTTTGCCGGTCTCAGCCATTATGGCCACGACGCTGGGTTCGCTGAGCACGATGCCTCGGTCACGCACGTTCACAAGCGTGTTGGCGGTGCCTAGATCGATCCCGATGTCGTTCGAGAAGAAGGCCTTGAATCTACTGATGATGCCCATGTGTTGCCGTTTGCCCTGGCGTAGGAAGGTGGCAGGATATCGCTCCTCGGAGCTCCGTTACTGCTCGCTCTCGGCGAGCCGCAGGCCGCACCGGGAGGGAACCCGCATGCAGTCCACATAACAGACACTGAGCGCCGAGGTTTGTCAAGGGTCTTCGATCCGACGGCTTTCTGAGCTTCCCTCGCCCATGATCGCCTGCTTCACGGCGTTGTTCAGACGCCACTTGTAGTCCTCTCGCGTGCCGACCAGTTGGGCTCTGAACACCCAGGAAAGAGGCCTGCTGAACCAGGACACGAACCCATACTTGCGGAACGTATGGCCGACCATGTCGAACTCGATGCGCTCCGTGCGCCAGGAGTATTCGCCGGAGCCGCTCAGGGAGACGGCCGTGCCGTCGGTGACTAGGTTGGGGATGGCGACCCGTTCGCCATCGAACGCGAGATCCGCCCGCAGGGCGGTGATCTTCCCCAAGCTGCGGAGCGACAGGCTACGCAAGAAAGGAACATCGAGCAGGTCGCCGAGCTGGCTGAGGATGGGAACCCGCCAGAGGTCTCCCTCGCTGAGAACCACCCGGCCGGTCCCGGCGAGCTGGAGGGGGCGTCCCGCCCAGTCACGGAGGAAGCGGACCCGCCCGGAGAGGGCTACCTTCGCCTCGTTCTCGGGCTTGGCCTCGCCAAGTTCGAACTCAGTCATCATGGCATTGAGCGAGGCCCCGCTCCCCTCGATGGCAAGACTGCCGATTCGGGTCACGGTGTCGTACACGCCCGTGGATTGGACCGTCCCCTTGCAGCAGGTGGCCTTGGCGATGTCCCAGCGGATCTCCGAGCCGCGCAGCCCCCACTTGGCGACCACATCGGTGAGCCTCACATCCTCCCAGTGCCAGCGCTTGGTCTCCACCGTCCCGGCCAGGTTCAGGCGCGGATCCTTGGCCAGGAAGAAGGCCCCGGTGCAGGTGACCTTCGAATCGCTGGCGAACTCCATGGTGCCAATGTTCTCCTCCAGGCCGGGGCGGATCATGCGCAGGACAACGCGGGGGTCGCAGCCGCCATCCTCGGCAGCAATCTGGAAATCGCAGCTGGGAACACCGTCGGTGTTCACCTGCACGTTCCCCTTCACGACGGTATCGTCCGTGGTGAACACCACATCGCTCACCGACACGGTGCCGGGCAGGTCGAGCTTGACCCCGAGAGTCAGTCGTTTGGCGCGGACCTCGTGGAGGGTGACCTCCTCGAACTCCCCGGTTCCGCGCATCTCCAGATGCCACTCGCCGCCCTTGGGCTCCTGGCGATAGAGCAATGCGGGCACGCGGAAGAGAGGTGGGTGCTCCTTGTCCCACGTGAAGCCCTGCCAGATGTGGCGGTAGTCCTGCTTCGGGCGCCGCCCCTGGATGAAGGTCTCCACCAACAGCGGGTTGCCGCGCAGTTCGCCGTCGCTGACATTGAGGGTGAAGGGGCTGAACGAAAGGGCCAGATTCAGACGGAAGGCCTCCCCGCCGACAGTGGTGCCGCGCAGATCGGTGAAGCTGAGCTGTCGCTTGCCGATCGAGACCCTGCTCTCCACCTCCTTGACCAGAAGATCACGGTACCGGATGCCCTCGCCCTTTGCCTCGGCATTCACCCGCCACCCGTCGGAGTCGGTGCCGCATTCGGGCAAGGTGAAGCGGACTCGCACGGGTTTGCCCGTGCAATGGTACTCCGCCAGTCGGTCATGCCTCTGCAAGCCAAGGGCGGGGCCCAACGCGTGGTAGGCCCGGGCAAGACGAGTCGTGCCCTCTCCCCGGGCCGAAACCCTCGCCGTCGCAGGATCCCAAACCACAGCCCCGGCAAAGGCGGCCAGCTGGGCCGGTGCGGTCGCATCCCGGTGGTATGCCGACAAATCGTAGTCCAGCTGAACCTGCGTGCGGTTCCCGTTGGGCAACTGGACATCGATCCGGCCGGAGACCACTGTCCCCGGGGTGCCGAGCTGCAGGCGCAGGTTCTCCACCCGCAGCGTGTCGCCGCCGAACTGGACATCCGTGCGCAGCCCGTTGCAGCTCATGCCTGCCCCGGCGACCTTCTCCGCGCGCACCGAGGCGCTGCCGCACCATTGCGTCCAGTCGTAGGGGGACTTCGCCAGGGCTACCCGCACGTGCGGGGGAGTGCTGCCCGTATCCAGCTGACGCAGGAAAGCGGGCAGGGGAATGCCAAGCTGGCGGCAACGGCGACGCCAGTCAAGCGAAGCGGTCAAGTCGAGGGAGAACAGCTTCTCCGCAGGCCAGATGGTCACGCTGCCCTTGGCCTGCTCGCCCGTGCGCTCGTTGGCGACATCCCAGGCGAAAGCAGGGATCTTGATGGTCCGATCCCGCAGCTCGATCTGTGCTTCGACATGCTTCACCGGCATGTCACGAAGGGCGAAATCGCTGGCCTCGCAGGCGACCTCCATGTGCCACTTGCCACGGTCCGCCCATGGGGAAGGGTGCAAGGTGGTCTTGAAGCTGAGGGGAGTCGTGAAGTCCAGTCTCTGCAGCCAGTCCGGTTCAGCGACCTTGATCAGGCCGAATGCGGTGCCGGGAGCGCATTGGCCTTCGACCTCGGCCCACACGCGACGGGTGTCGGGCTCCAGAACTACCTTGCCAAAGAGGTGCTCCTCCCGATTCAGCCGCACCATGAGTTCACGGAACACGATCTGTTTCCGGGATGCGGTGAACTGCCCTTTGAAGGTCTGGGCGAGGGTGCCCTGGAGCACAATGTCCGAGACGTTCCAGTGCCCCGCGACCGCCACATCGCTCCAGTCGGCGGCATCGGCGTCCACAGTGAGCTCGATGGCGGCATCGCGGTTGCCAAAGCGACACTGCCGCAAGGCGCGGGTGGCCGTTTCCAGGACCCGGGCCAGGCGGTCGTCCTCGGCAGCGGGCGGGGTGCGCCTCTGCCAGAGCGCCTTGGCGTTGCGGACGCGGCCAGTGACGCGCACGGACACCCCCTCGGTCAACCCCCGAGCACTGATCGCATAGGCACCCCCGACCTGGGGCCGGAGCTCGCCACTGAAATCCACCACATGGGGCAGCAGGGCCTCGCGGCGGTTCCCGCGGAAGCTCAGCGTTGCCCCGGAGACGTCCAGCGTCTTGATGAACGGCTGACGGGTCAGCAACGCCCTCAAGCCCAGCCGGGCCTTGACCCGATCCGCCCGCAGGACAATATCCATGCCATGCCGCGTGGCCGTGAAGGTGCCATCCTCCACGGTCACGGAGGAGAGCAGCCCGGCCCGAATCTCACGAACGTCGCAACGTACGCCGTGCCGCATCAGTTCGCCCTGGACCATGTCCATGGCCCAGGCCGGCAAGCCCTGGACCTCGCAGTAGAGATCCAGCAGGATCACCGACAGCAACAGGATCGCCACCAGCATGAGCACCACCCGCAGCAGGCCCTTGGCCAGGCGACGTGGTAATCTGCGCCAGCGGATCTTGCGGAACGGGTTCTTCATCTATGGCAACGGCTCGCATGTGTAAAATGTGGCGGGCAACACGGCCTGCCTCTGGTAAACGGCTGAACCCCAACGGGAATTGGTCGCCGGCTCAGTCGGCAGCGAGGGAGGCGATGGGGAAGGTGGCCAGCTTCGCGCTGTTCTGGTTGCCACCGCTGGCCTCCGTCCAGGAATACGCCACGTACAACTTGCCGTCGGCCTCGCAGGCATCGGGGTAACTGAGCCCCCGCCCCGCGTCGATCCGCCACATGCGACTGAGCGTCTTGGCCCCAGGCTTGCCGACCGCGATGGTCATGCAGTTTCTGGAGTTCGAGTTGCCTCGGCAGACGTTGCTGATCAAGTACCGTTGCCCGGTGCTGAGCACGCCCGCGAATGGCTTGCTGGTGACCATGGGGAAGTTGGATTCCACCGATGGCGACCAGGTCCGCCCATAGTCCCCGCTCACGCAGACCGCCGCCCGGATGGGGCCGCTTTGCTGGGGGGACTGGTTGCGCAGGATAGCCACGACCTCGGGTCCGTCGATCCATGCCGTCGCCTCGGTCTGAACCAGATTGTTGACGGGGAGCTTGATTGCCTCCCACTCGGTCAGATCGTCGCCTTTGCTGATCCCTACCGCAGCGCGCCAATTCTCGTCGCAGCCGGGGACGAACCAGTTCCCGTCCGCCATGCGCTGCGGGGCCTTGAGCGGCCAGATGCCCTTGCCGACAACCCCCTTGGCCTGCCAGGTGTCGGTCGCTTCGTCGAGGATATACGCATCCATGCAAAGCCCGGGGAACTGCCCCTCCCCCTTGCCAAACCGGGCCATGAAGCTCCAGAATTGGCCCTTGTGCTCCAGGAAGACACCATGGCTGTTGCCTTCCTCCTCGCCACCCGGTCCGATCGTTTCGGGGGTGCTCCAGGTGCGGCCACCGTCCCGGCTGCGGCTGCCCCGGTTGATCTCGGTCACCGTGTTCTCCGCCCCCTTGTTCTCGCCCCAGGTGGCGAAAAGCGTGCCCTTGTAGGGGGCCACGGCCACACCATGCAGCCACTTGTAGCCGTCCTTCTCGGGCTCGCGCTTCTTGATCGTGACATAGCGGGTGCCCGGCACGAAGGGCAGATCGACTTCGGCGGGGGGCAGTTCGCCATCCCATAGCCTGTAGGTTTCCACAATCACCTCCGGTACGTCGTGTTTGGGTAGACCTTGCTTCTGCATAGCTGCCAATTCAACCTCCGAGAGCGCATGGGCATAGAGCCGCACATCGTCGATCACGCCCTGCCAATGCTGCATGGGGCGCCCCCCATTACCGAGGCCCCCGATACTGATCGGTGCCGTCGTGTCCGCTTCCGGCTTGCCCGTCTTCGCTTTGCCCATGGAGACACCGTCCACGAACAGCTCGGACTCGTCGCCGCGCACCACCGCCGCCAGATGAGTCCAGACCCCGGCTTCAGCCCAGACGCGGCTGGTGACCGTCTGCCAGCCATCGCGACGGACATAGAAGCAAAAGCGGCCGTCCGACTCCAGGATCAATCCCCATTCGCGTTGGTTGGCGGCGTACGCATTCTTACCGACAACCATCTGCTGCAGTCCCCGATTCTGGTACGAATTCACCCACGCACAGACCGAGAAATCCTTGGCGCGGAAATCGAAGTCCGGATGATCAGGGACCTCGATCCGGGCGGAGACCCCATTGCCGAGGAACGCCTTGCCGTCAACGCCATCGACCGATTTCACGGCGGCAGTGGCCTCACCATCGTGTCCGTTCTTCATCGCATCGACGGGCGAGCCGTCGTCGAAGCTCCAGCGGGCAAGCGGCGCCGCCCAAATGGAAACAGCAGACAAAGCGACGACAAGAGCGAGTCGGTGCATGGTTTCCTCTAGACTGAGGGTGTGCGAGTAGGGAGTCTAGCACAAGTCCAAGGAGGATTCCACGACGCGCGCCCATCGGCTGCCCCCTTCGCTCGCGACCGCATCGGCTGTAGTGCTACCTTTGCCAATGGCCCAAGATCCGAGGGCCATCATCGGAGCCGATGGACGACATGGACGACATGGACATGGCATGGACGATGGACGACATGGACAGACTCGTCCCGCGCGCCACCATTCCGTCCATTCCGTCCATCGTCCATTCCCGTCCATGCGCCGCAGGCATGTCCATGCCGTCCATTCCAGGAGCCGGGGACCGGGGAGCGGATGCGACGTGGACAACAGCCTTGAACCCGTGACCGTAGGGGGTAAGAACGCCGAAAACCGCCGGTCCGGTAGGGAGCTCGCGCTATGTTGTCGCCATGGATAAGCACAGGACAGCGCGGATCAGCAAGGACAAGGCCTACGACGGCCGCTTCTTCTTCGGGGTCAAAACCACGGGGATCTTCTGTCGCCCATCATGCCCCGCCCCCACCGCCAAAGAGAAGAATGTGGTCTACTTCCAGAACGCGTACCAGGCCATGGATGCCGGGTTCACGCCCTGCTATCGTTGTCGCCCCGACCTCCACCTGGAGTTCCCTCTCACCAATCCCGATGGATCGCTAACGGTCGAAGCGGCTCTGGCGAAGATTCGGGCGGGCTATCTCAACACGCACAGTGTCGCCAAGCTGGCTGCCTCCCTGAATGTGTCCGAGCGCCACTTGCGCCAACTCTTCATTGCCAACCTTGGCGTCGCGCCCAAGAAGGTCGCCAACCACCACCGTTCCCTTTTTGCCAAGGAACTCCTGCGAACCACCGCCATGCCCATTACGCAGGTCGCGTTTGCTTCCGGCTTTTCCTCCGTCCGCCAGTTCAACGAGACCGTCAAGCGAGCGTTCGCACGCGGTCCGCGCGAACTCCGGAAATCGGTCTCGTCCGTCGCCTCTCCGCTTGAGATCAGAATCCCCTATGCCCACCCGATCGATTTCTCGGCGATGCTCGACTTCATGAGGCCCCGCGCCATTCCCGGGGTTGAGTCGGTCACAGCTGACAGCTACACCCGGAGCTTCCGTACCGAAGGTGCACGAGGCAGCTTCTCCGTGGTGCAGAGCGCCTCAGAATCCGCCCTTGTTGTCACCGTCCAGGCCGACCAGCCAGGCTGTCTCATGGAAGTCCATCAGCGTGTGCGCCACATGTTTGATCTCGACACCGACCTTGCCCCCATCCAGGCCTGCCTCGAAAACGACTCGTTCCTTATGCGCGGCGCCACCGATGTCCCTCGGCTGCCCAAGAGCTTCTGCGCCTTCGAGTTCATCATCCGCGCCATTCTGGGGCAGCAGATCTCGGTCAAAGCTGCGACCACGGTCGCAGGGCGCATCGCGGCTCTGGCGCCCTGCGAGACAACCGCCCTTCCCCAATCCGTCTGCCTCTTCCCGACGCCTGCCGAATTCCTGGCTCTGGATCTGGATTCCATCGGCGTCACCCAACGGCGCAAGGAGACCCTTCGTGCTGTTTCCCGGGCAGTCCTGAATGGTCAGCTGAATCTCTGTCGCACCCAGTCCTTCGAGTCATTTCATGCCCAGTTCACCGCCATAGAGGGCATTGGCGACTGGACGGCGCAATACGTCGGCATGCGCGCACTCGGGCACCCCGACTGCTTCCCTGTCAGCGATCTGGGCGTTGTCAAAGCCCTCGCCCATCCGGACGGCGAACACCGTATCCGCAAGGAGATGCTTGCCGTTGCCGAAGCATGGAGGCCCTACCGCTCCTATGCCACGCTGTGTCTCTGGCAGAACCCAACCCCTGAGGAAACCCAATGACCCAATTCTTTGCCCGAGTCAGATCCCCTTTCTGCGACGTAATCATCGTCGGCGATGCGGACGGAACCATCCAGATGCTGCATCTCGACACCGGCGAAGGAGATCGTCGTTTTGCCATCGATCCCACATGGCAGCGTGACGATGCGCGTTTCAGCGAGGCCGTCCGCCAGATCAACGCCTACTTCGCGGGGGACTTGATCCAATTTGACCTGCCGCTCGCCCCACAGGGAACGGACTTCCAGCGCACGGTCTGGGCGGCACTCCAAACCATCCCATTCGGCGAGACGCGGACGTATAAGCAGGTCGCGACCCAGATCGGCAATCCCGCCGCTGCGCGTGCCGTCGGCATGGCCAACAACAAGAATCCCATTCCCCTGCTCATTCCCTGTCACCGTGTGATTGGCGCCAGTGGGAAGCTCGTCGGCTATGCCCATGGCCTGGCAATGAAAACAGCCCTGCTGGAGCTTGAGAACACGAACGGACGCTCCTGACCAACCAGACCATCTGGGGGCCTCGGGAAATCTCAGGCGACAGGCTACTTGTGGCTGGCTATGGGGTGGGAACCGTTGGACGACATGGCATGGACGATGGACGACATGGACAGACTCGTCCCGCGCGCCACCATTCCGTCCATTCCGTCCATCGTCCATTCCCGTCCATGCGCCGCAGGCATGTCCATCCCGTCCATTCCGAGACTCCCCGCCATCCCCGCGCCACTGATTGGTTCGAGGCAGAGCTTCCCTAGATCAGGAACGGGGAGATGTACCGTTGCGTGAGCAGCAGCATCTTGGCGCGCATCTCGCCCTTGGACCAGATGGGACCGTGGGCCTCGATGGAAAGCGGGCCTTGGTAGTGGTGTTCGTAGAGGAAGGCGAGGACTTTCCCGAACTGGATGTCGCCCATGCCCGCCGCCGGTTGGCTGGCCAGCTCGCCGTTGTGATACACGTGTTCCTTGATGTGCAGATGCCCGACCTTGTCGCCATGCTTGCGGACCACTTCCACGTAGTCCTCGTTCGAATGCTGCCAGTTGGCGGGATCGTACTTGATGGTCACCAGCGGATGGTTCTCCCAAACCGCCTCGTAGCATTTGAGCGTCTTAAAGAAGCTGTTCCCATGCACCGCATAGAAGGCGGAGACCATGCCCGCCGCCCGGACCTGCTCCAGGTAGCTTGGGAAGACCTTGCCGAATTCGGCCACGTTCTCCGCCAGGTCGTCGCTGTAGACGCCGCCGCCGGTGGTGAGCACGTCCGCCTGCAGGATCTTGCCGAACTCGATGCCCTTGTCGAGCATCGCATGGGCCTTGGTCCGTTCTTCGGCGTCCTTGCTCAGGTGGTTCCATCCCCAGAAACCAAGCATGACGCACTTCATGCCGTAGGCCTGGTGGATGCGATGCATGGCGCGCACCGTGTCCTCGGTCAGGTCGGCGAAGTCGCCCCAGTAGTTGTATTCCAGTCCCTCGAAGCCGTTCTCGGCAGCGAACCGGGAGTCCGCCTCCACACTGGCCAGGCCATTGTCGCCGATGAATGAGAGCTTGGTGCGCATGGTCTCGTTACTCCTTATTCGGGAAGTTGGCAGAACTCATCCAGGACGACTTCGCGTCCCTGGTTTGCACTCTCCAGCACGGCTTCCAGCATGGACTGCACGATCAGCCCATGGCGCAGGGGAGCCATGCATTCGGTGCCGTCGAGAACGGTATCGATGAAGTGCTTCGCCACATTCTCCCAGGCGCCACGCCAGGACTTCGGGATATCGACCTTCACGTCCTTCGGCGCGCCGTGGTCGGTATTGAACAGCCGGACGGGGCGGAGGGTGCCGCCACCGTCGGTGCCGAACAACTCCACCTGGAACTCGCCGGGCATGTGGCTGGCCCAGAAGCTCTCGATCTGCAGGCCGGTGCCATCGGCAAAGCGGATGAAGCCGCCGGCGTAGTCGTCCGAGCCGTACTTCTCCGAGTACTCCTCGGGCGGCTTGCGGAAGGCGGTATAGCCCCGACCGAATGGGCCGAACTTGGCCCCGGCGACACCGGTGGCGCTGACCGGTTTCGGCATGCCCATCAGCCACCACGCGGCGTCAAGCGCATGCACGCCCATGTCGCGGAAGGCACCGCCGCCCGCCTCGATGAACCCCAGATTCCAGTCTGGTATGCCGCTGCGGCGCACGCTGCGCGCCCGGCCATAGTAGAAGTCGCCAAAGAAGCCATCCCTCGCCTGCTGCTTCAGATACAGACAATCCGGCGCAAACCGGGTACTCAAGCTCATCATGTTCACCACGCCCGCCGCTTCCGCCTCGCGCACCAACTCGATGGCCGGGGCCAGGGAATCGGACAGGGGCTTGGTGCACATCACATGCTTGCCTGCGCGCACGACGGCCAACGCCGCCGGCACGTGAACCTGGTTTGGGGTGCCCACAAAGACCGCATCCACGTCGGGGTCGGCACAGAGGTCGTTGTAGTCCTCGTACTTGTGCATGGGGCGGCCCAGCTCGGCCTCGAAGCCATCCATGCGCTCGGGAACAATGTCGCACAGAGCGACGATCTCCCCGCGCTCATCACCCTCCAGATGCCTGCCGTTCTGCTTGCCGATGCCGCCCGTGCCGATGATGCCGATGCGTAGGGTCTCGCTCATGCCTGACACTCCATGCTGGCTGCTGCGAGGGAAGGAAGGGAGCCCTCCCCCGAATGTACTCTCAGATCGTCCCCGCGCTACGGTTGCGGAGTCGGGATCAACGCGACCCAGTTCAGATTCAGGCTCTGGCCGTCGATGTTCTCCAGGCGGATCTTGACGGTGCCCTGGGGTAGATCGAAGGCGACGTCGTGCGTTTCCTTGTCGGCGACGGCGAAGACGCGCCAGTTGTCGGTGGTGCTGCTGTAGCCACCAGTACCGGCGATCTCCTGGGCCTCGGCGACGGCAGCGGTCTTGCCGGCAAGCGTGATCTTGCGGGCGACCGCGCCGGAGGACGTGCAGGCGCGAAGGAGGAGCGTGTAGCGGCCGGTAGCGGGAACATCAAAGCTGTACTCCAGCCAGTGCCCGGCCCGATCCCAGTGGAGAAATGCCTTGCCGTCGGATCCCACCTTCTTGGCGGTGATCTCCACCTTGCCGCCGCCCTCGCCGGAGATGTCTGCGGCATTCACGACGATGGCATTGTCCCCGAGCTTGGCTTCGACAGGAAGCAGACGCGCGAACCCGGTGGCGGGGATCGGCTCGGGCGGGGGCTGGATCTCGAACTTCATGGGGCCTTCACCACGTGGTTCGGGAGCGATCTCGGGGGCAGCGACCGTAGCGAAGGAAACCACGTCGTTCACGGGTGCAACCAGTTCGCCACCGTTCGCTGCCAAGGGGGCCGGGGACGCCAGCCTGACCCCCTTGCCATCCGTGCAGGCGAAGATGGGCCCCACCAGGGACGCGCCCTGCATCGGCTCGTCGGCCGTGAAGAGCATTTGGTCACCCAGCATCAGCCGATTGCCCTCGGCAACCAGCCAGGAGCCAGCATCGCGCACGCGCGCCACCCGACCGTCCAAGGTCGCGCCGCCAGCTGTGACCACACCCTTGTCACCATGGCGGAAGAGCCAGGTATCGCGATACGTCTTGCCGTCGTCCTCGATGGTCACCAGGAAGGCGGTTGCGACCACGTCCGGGACATCCTTGCCATCCAACGTGGCAGGCAGGCGAGTCACGCTGACCTTGGCGGGGGGCTTGCCCTCCGGTGTGGGATAGAGCACGGTCCCGAGGACGGCGGGGACCGCCATCTCACGGGTGAACTGGGCCACGTCCACGGGGAGTTTCTTGTACCATTTGTAGCTGACTGCGCCCTCGACCACGGCGGTCTGCAGATTCTCGGTGGGCAGAGCCGCGAGCACCAAGGAGGGTTGCGGCTCCGCTTCGTCCGCACTGGTGAAGACCACCGAGGAACCAACCACCTCGCCCTTGAACTTCTCGTTGGGGTGCCAGCGTTGGTCCAGCCGGTGGCTGCCCTCGCCGGTCACGCGGTCGAGCACGACCCAGTAGCCAGGGCCGTCGGTGCCGGGTTGTTTGAAGACTAGGCTGCGCTCGTGCAGCACGGGTTCGGAATTGTCGGTCAGGCCCCGCACGTAGTCGAAGCGGTCGGTAGTGACCCAGGTGCAGGACAGGGGGTCGCGCCGCTTCTGGGGCTTCTCGTCCACCATCAGCGTGTTGTGCCCAATGGTCCAGTGGAAGTAGCTGCGCATGGGGAAGGCATAGCTGTAGATGCCGCTGTCGATCAGGATCGGCTTGCCGTAGGCGCGCAGGCAGATCTGGCCCATGTCCTCGTGGCAATGGCCGATGGCCGCACCCCAATCCATGATGCTCCAGAGCGCCTTGGGATCGTTCCAGGCTGACCGCGACACGTACAGCCCCGCCGATTCGAAGCCGTAGGAACGGTGTACGGGCATGACGCCTTCGTTGCCTTCGGTGGCAATGAAGCGCATGTCCTCGCGCCCAAACATCTCCGTGGCCTGGCGCATCTTCGAGATCACGCTCATCTGGTGCCCGTCGCCAATCTGCGCCATGCGGCTGTTGGGGTCGCAGCCGTAGAGGTAGAACTCGTACATGCTCTCGATCTTGGCGATGAAGTGGTCGCGTCCCTCGAACTCCACCTCGTTCAGCATGGCAAGCCGCAGCGGCTCCATGAAGCAGCCCATCGTCATGCTGTGGTAGCCGGGGGTGCGCTCCACATGGACACCATCGTCCAGCACCTGTAGGTCGATGTCCTCGCGCAGACGGCGGAATCCCTCGGCGCGCCATTCGGCGGCTTCCTTGTACTCGGGGAACATGATCCCCAACTCGACCAACCCGCGGGACTCGGCCACCGACCAGTTGCTCCGTCCAGCCGGCGTCTTGTGGGTCATCAGGAAACGTCCGTGCTCGCGGAGGAGAGTCATCATCACGAACTGGCTGTCAGGCGTCCAGCTCTCGCTCTCGCGGATGCGGAACCAGGCATTGGTCCAGGTGGAGTAGATGCGGATGGTGGCGTTGAGCGTGCTCCAGGCCCAGCGGTAGCGGTGCCGGTCCCAGCGCTCCATGGGGTTGTCCTGGCCCCAGTCGTACAGCTGCTGCACGATTTCGTTCGCGTAGGTCTCGTTGCCCGTGGACCAATAGCTGCCGGCAAGCGTATTCCAGTGGAAATGGCGGTGGATCTTGGTGGGCCATTCCACATCCACAATGGGGAAGATGTGCCAGTCGAACTCCTTGCCCACATCGTAGTCGGGAGTCTCGTAGGAATGGATCGGCATCTTGTGGCTCACGTAGACATCCGCCTTGGGGTTCGTGGTCCGAGCCGGGTTCCAGGAGGGCTTCTTCTCCCACTTCCGGTAGTAACTGAGGCCCTTGCGGGCCAGGTAGTAGGCGAGCAGCTCCTTGCGGGCGAGCGGGTAGTCCTTGGCCGCAGCAGCGGCGGCGACCGTGTCCAGCCCTGGCAACTCCAGATTGAGCCCGTCGAAAAACGCGGCATCGTCCAGGAAGACCTTCTGCCACCAGGGCACCCGCAGGCGCAGTTCCTTCACGCTCGCCAGTAGCTTCGGCACGGTCATGCCCGCAGGCAAGTCGTCGGCATCCAGAGCTGCGAGCAGGTCGCCCAGCAGGCTGAACCGATCCCACATGCCATTCCGGTCGCCAAAGGCCTTCAGGCGCGGATACGCTTCCTGGAAGGCGGTCAGATCGCCCGCCATCTGGCGCGCGCGGTCCTGCCAGTTGCCCGAAAACACGCTACCCATGATCGGCTCGTCCTTCTCGTTGGTGAACGCAGTCACTTGAGGATCTCCCTCGCCTTCGACCAATACGTACCACAGATATTCTCGCCCCGTGGGCAGGGGTTCCGGAGGGCGGAACGAATTGCCCTGTACGGCGTAGGTCTTCTCGAAGGCGGGGGCGCCATCGCCGACGAGAATCAGCTTGCCGCGCGCATCCGCCGGGGCTTCCCAGCGGAACTCCGGGCGGCCGTCGGGTGCGAAGGCATGGAGCTCCGGACTCAGCGCCTTCCCGGCTTGGCAGCGCAGGAGGGACACATCGTCCCAGAACGCCGTGCCGGAGCCGTGGTGGAACAGCACCAGGTTGAAGCGGTGGACGTCCGGGGCCAACTGCACCAACCAACGCACGGGCTGCCAGTCGAAGGGACCCGGAGGACACGGCTTGTACTCGCTCTTGGTGACCGCTCCCCCCTCGTTCACAGACGTGAACCGGGCATTGGCGGCCCAAGTCGGGCTCGTCTCGCCAGTCACCTTCGTCCAGGCGCTCATTACATACAGCGCCTTCGCATCCGTACGGTCGGGGCCGACCGAACAGCTCACGCCCCCGCGGTTCCTCCCCTCGTCCGGGCCTGCAATGCGTACCGCTTTGCCCGCATGCCCGCCGTCCACGAGGTCAACCACCGTGCCGCTGTTGAAGGTGGTGTAGGACCAGCTGTCGGGTGCCTCGTTGTAGTCCCGATCCAGCTCGAACCCACGGTTGCGCAGCAACTCTCCCGGCGGCATCTCCTCCTGCGGCAGCACTTCTTCACTCAGCGTGAAGCCGGCGATATGCACGACCGTCTCCGGGTCCAAGCGATGCGCCCAGTTGGAGCTGAAGAAGACCCGGCTGACTTGGTCCCAGCCAGCGGGCGCACGGGTGGTGCCAAGCTCATCGCGGGAAAGCAGAATCTCGCGCCAGCCCGTGAAGTTGGTCTTCAGGACGAGGCTGTAGTAGTCCGAGCCCTTGGTTTCCTGGCTTTCCGAAGAGAAGACCACGGTGAGCACGCTGTCCTTCGGCTCTGCCACATGCACCCAGAAGCGAATGCTGCGGACGGCACTCAAGTCCGTCGGCACTCCCTTTGCCTGCACGGAGGTGGTCTCCGCTGGCGTCGGCCATCGCTGAGCGACTGCCCCGGACGGTGCCTTCATCTCTGGTGCAGGGACAAAGCCATCCCACTGGTCCACCACCACGGGGGCCGCGATCAGCCGACCAACACCACAACCAAG
>JABGQJ010000939.1 GCA_018648945.1 Victivallales bacterium | reverse complement strand
GTCTCCCCGGACCCCACGTGAGTGCGTTGGGGAGCGGAGTACCGCTCCCCAACGCGACCGCCACCGCTGGCGCGCCGGTCGACAGTCGGGGACGGGTGTGGAGACCAGCGCCTCGCTCACACCCGCCGAGAAAGACCTCCACCCGTGACTGAGCCATTGCCGGCTCTCCTCCTGTCAGTCTCCCAGCGTGGCGCCGCCGCGCACCTGGCAGGTGACGGTGATGGTTCGGCCGCCGCGGACCTTGATGGTCTGCTTCCAGCGGCCGTTGTGCCAGCACTTGGCGGAGCGGATGCCTGCCGCCGCGACATTCCGGTCGGTGACCAGCAGGGGCGTGCTGATGTCCGGCTTCCAACCGACCGGTTGGCCCGTGGCACCGATATCCTCGAAGCTGCCATTGACGATCTCGGCACCGTCGATCTGAATGTCGTCGTAGTGGGTCCAGATTGGGAGGTGCTTGCCCTCCGCGCTGATCTTGTTGCGGCCCATGAGCTTGAGCTGAACGGTGCCATCTGTTTCGGGGGTGAAGCTGAAGGTGAAGGGCTGCCATGTGCCTGCCTTCAGGTCGGGGGAGGTAGCCGAGATGCAGTGTCCCACGGGCTTGCTCCAGGTCGCGACGTTGCAGCCCGCGACGGCTTTGAGCATGATCGGGTCCTCGCCCGCCCGACCGTAGGTGAGGATGTAGGCGCGGGATGGCTCGGGGCTGACCAATGCCATATCGCCGAAGGGTTCGAGCCAGAGCATGCCGCTCCGGCGGACCTCCCAGCTATGCCCGGCGCCCTTCCTCCAGGTCGCCCATTCGTCGCTGTTCGTGCGCCGCACGGTCAGGGCAAAGAGGATCTGCGGATTGAGAACCTCGGGCTCGACGCCGATGGCCGTGAAGGGAATGCGAAGCTCGGCCGTCCAGAGGCTCTGGTTCACCACCTTCGCCCCATATTGGACGCCGCGCATGGCGGCGGTGACGAGGGGGAGGGGGGCACCGGCTTCGGCGCTGGTCTCGGTGTGGCCATCGGTATAGCCTCGCCAGATGACGATGGGGCCGGGCTCGTTGCCGGCGACGACCGAGAGCGCCAGTTCCACCGCATCCGACTTGCCCCACTGCCGCCCGCCCGCGATGCCCTTGGCGGGATCCACATGGTTCTCGAAGGCCAGGCAGAGGGCCTCCTGATCGACCTGCAGCCAGACCACCGGCGGCTTCCCCACCTTCTCGCCCGTCGTCGCGCTCCACTGGAGCAATTCGGGCTTGACTGTATTCACGGCCACGGTCTGGGCCTCGCCGGGTCGCCACTCCTCGGCATCCACGATGCCATCGATCTTGATCTTCGCGGTGGTGGCCCGGACGGTCACAATGGGCAGTCCCGTGGGCATCTTCCTCTCCATCTCGCGCCGGATAACCCAGGCCGGCTCCCAGTCCTTCGGCGGCGGCTCCGGTTTCACCGGCCAACTCCGGCGCGTGCCGTCGTTTCTGAGGCCGATCTTGGCGAAGGGAATGGGCTTGAAACCGGTTTTGGCCAGGGCCGGAGCATTGGGCGCGAGGCGGTAGTCCCCAGCGTAGGGGGCGACGATTCCGGGATCGCCATCGGTAGGTCCGTCCCAATTCCTCTCGATGACGGCCCACTCGGGCTTCATCTCCCTGGAGACGCGCATCGCCGGGCCGTTGATGGAGATGTTGTTGGTGATTCGGCACCAGCGGGGCGCGCCGACTGGATCGTGCGTCAGCAGGTCTGCCATGTTCGGGTACTTCGTGTAGGGCTTCTTGTCCCAGGGCACCCGGTCCAGGCGGCTCAGCAGCGAGCATCCCTCACGACCCGTGCGGGTGTCGATGGCATAGACTGTGCCATCTTCCCGCCGGTGCCAGGTCCACCAACTCAGGCCCCGGGTCTGCATATCGACGCCGAGCATGCAGTCAATGAACAGATTGTTCTCCACCACGTTCCACGGTCCGCCGCAAACGCTGATCCCCCGCCCCGTTTTGAAGATGACATTGCCGCGGTAGGTGTTACCGCTCACACAGTCGTCGAGGTGGGCCACATTGCAGCCGGTCGGGCTCCCCTTGACCTGGTCGTTGATGTGGTGGATGTAGTTGTACTGAATGAGGTTGTTGCGGTAGGTCCAGTTGCGGCCGCAGTAGAACACGCCAGCTTCGCTGGTCTCCGTGAGAACCCAGTAGATCTCGTTGTACTCCATGGTCAGATCGTTGCCCCCGTAGAGCACCGCGATGTGGGGAATGTGGTGGACGAGGTTGTGGGCCGCACGAATCCCGACGCCCTGAAGGCGCAGCGGTGGCGCGTAGTTGCGCTTGATCTCGCTGGTGTGATGGATGTGGTTGTTCACTGCCTCGAAATTGGCCGGGGAGAGCGTCTTGCGGTCACCGCCCTGCATGTCCACGCCGCCCGCGCCCACGTGGTGGATGTCGCAGCCGACGACCTGGTGGCCCGTGCCGAAGCGCAGGCGAACGGCATCGGCCGAGACATTGCGGATCTCGCAGCTCTTCACGCGCACGTTCTGGCCCTTTTCAACCAGAATGCCCTCGGCCCGCCCGCCCTCGATGCCGAGCCCCTGGAAGGTCACGTTTTCGGCTTCCTGGCAATGGATGAGCGGCCCGGCGACCCGCGTGACCATGACCCGGCATGCCGCCAGAGGCCGGGGTGGCCAGAAGTAGAGAATGCCCTTGACCCGGTCCAGATACCACTCGCCGGGAATGTCGAGTTCCTCGGGCAGGTTGAACGCGTACCAGCGTTTGGCACCCCAGGTGTCCAGCCCGTAGTGCAGCGGTGCCTTGGTGGTGATCTGCCGCGTCACCGGGTCGATCTTGCCAG
>JABGQJ010000938.1 GCA_018648945.1 Victivallales bacterium | reverse complement strand
GCCCAGTAGCCACCGACCCGGACTACTCAACCGGCCGTTTTGGGGGCCTGAAGACGGGCTCTCTATGGCACATGCGGAGCCCGACCCCAGTTCCCTGCCCGACGAAGCCACCTGAGCGAAATCGGGTACCCAAACCGCGCCCTAGGTGACTGGGCTCGAGCCCTGAACGACTCGGTCGGCAACACCGAGGAGATCACCGACGCCGGCACTCTCGGCGGCCTGCGCTGCTGCGGGGCTACGGTACCACAGCGCTGCCCCTTCGCCCCTTGCCCTCGACCCCCAGCCCCGTGAAATGACCTCGCGGGGTTGACGGTACCGCGTCACACCTTGACAGCCTGATCCTGGCAACATAGGGTTTGGGATGAACAACCATCGCACAACATGCTGGGCTGACCACGCGGGCCTCGTCGGCCTCGCGCTTATCCGTCCCGGCGGCGGGTGGTTGTTGTAGACCGCTCAAGTCACGAGCCTGTAAGGCCCGCTGCCCCTCCGGCAGCGGGCCTTTTTCTTTGTGCCTGTGGTAACGAATTGACCAACTGAGAGAAACGATCATGGCTAGACTTCGACTTATGAGCGCGAAGGCCGGTGAGTACCGGATCGGCCTTCGCCGTCTCGCTGGCGACGACAAAGCGCAGGAAGCGCGCAGCACAACGATTCTGGAGACTGCACATGAGCGATTCATACAACCACCACGAAATAGAAAGCAAATGGCGCGATGTCTGGGAGCGCGAACGGACACATTCCCCTGATCTGTCGCGCGCCGGGCGGCCTTACTACAACCTGATGATGTTCCCATACCCCTCAGCCGAGGGCTTGCACGTGGGCAATGTCTTCTCGTACGTGGGCAGTGATGTCCATGCACGATTCATCAGGGCTCACGGCTGGGACGTGTTTCAGCCCATGGGCTTCGATGCCTTTGGCGTGCACTCCGAGAACTACGCGATCAAAACCGGCACGCATCCCGCCAGACAAACCCCGGTCAATGTGGCGCGCTTCAGGGAATCGCAACTGAAGCGGCTGGCTTGCCTGTTCGACTGGTCGCACGAAGTGAACACGACCGCCCCGGAGTACTACAGATGGACGCAGTGGTTGTTCATCAGACTGTTCGAGGCGGGGCTGGTCTATCGCGCAGAAGCGCCGGTGAACTGGTGTCCGTCCTGCCGGACCGTGATGGCCAATGCGATGGTTGAGAGCGGGTGTTGCGAGCGCTGCCGCACAGCGATCGAGACACGGACGCTGCCCCAGTGGTTTGCCCGGACCACCGCGTTCGCCGGCCGCCTGGTCGATAACCTGGCGCACCTGGATTGGTCGCCGCGTACGATCGCCGCACAGAAGAACTGGATCATGGACGCGGACGGTGGGCTGCGCTTGCGCGATTGGTGCATCAGCCGGCAACGTTACTGGGGTACGCCCATCCCCATGGTCCACTGCAACAAGTGCGGAGCCGTGCCTGTGGACGACGCGGACCTGCCAGTGCTGCTGCCGGACCTGCAGGATTTCGCGCCGGACGGCTCGGGCCGCAGCCCCCTGGCGCGCGTGTCTGCATTCGTGGAAACAACCTGCCCAGACTGTGGCGGCGACGCCCGCAGGGAAACGGACGTGTGCAGCAACTTCATGTGCTCGGCCTGGTATTTCCTGCGCTACCCGAGCAGCGACTGCGACACTGCGCCGTTCACGGCAGAGGCTACCGGCCGCTGGCTGCCCGTGGCCATGTACGCCGGTGGTAACGAGCACGCGGTCGGTCACTTGCTGTACGCGCGCTTCGTAACCATGGCGCTGCACGATATGGGCTTGGTTCCGTTCGAGGAACCATTCCAACGCTACCGCGCGAATGGCACCATCACGCAGGGCGGTGCGAAGATGTCGAAGAGCACCGGGAAGGTCGTCAACCCGGAAGCCTACATCGACCGCTACGGGATCGACGCGTTCCGCATGGCGCTGATGTTCATGTGCCCGTACCTGGAAGGTGGCGAGCTGCACCTGGACTGTGTCGTGGGCACCCGCCGCTTCCTGGACCGCGTCTGGCGATACGTGGCAACTGCGGAGTTCGCCGATGCAGACCCGTCGGCCGCGCTGCGTTCCCAGATCCACCGGGCGGTCAAGTCCGTGACCGGGGATGTGGAACGCTTCCGCTACAACACCGCGATCTCGGCACTGATGGACCTGTTCCGCGCGATCGCAGCGGCACCGGGGGCTTCACGCGAGTCCGTCCGGACGCTGGTGACGCTGCTGGCGCCGTTCGCGCCGGTCATCAGCCAGGAGCTGTGGCGCAGAATCGGCGAGACCGGGCAGGTTTGCGACGCGCCTTGGCCCACATGGGAAGCGGGCCAGGCCCCGGCCGAAACGTCCGCGATCCCCGTGCAGGTGAATGGCAACACCGTCTCCGGCATCTGCATTCCCCCGGCAACCGACGTGGAAAACGCCCTGGTCGTGGCGCTGGCGAACGACCGTGTGGCGCAGGCCGTCGACGGGCGCCCCGTCATCCGCGTGGTCCATGTGCCGGACAGAATCCTGAACATCGTGACCGGCGCCCAGGCGTCGGACGGGTGAGGAACTGGGGATGGGCTTTCCATGGCATCATATGAAGCCCATCCCCAATCTCCCCGCCCCCCAGTTCCCTGCACCGGAAGGACCCGAGCAACTCGTGCTCGAACGCCAGTATATGGACATAGACAAGTACCTCATGGCCCTCTGAGCTCAAACCGCGGGGGCCACAGGACCACTGCGCCCAATAGCCACCGATCCGGGCTACTCAACCGGCCGTTTTGGGGATTGGCTTGCGTTCCTCGGCCCGTCTGACGGCTGTCAGGCCCGAGTT
>JABGQJ010000937.1 GCA_018648945.1 Victivallales bacterium | reverse complement strand
CGTAGGGTCCGGGGAGACGAGTCTCCCCGGCGGGGCGCGGGGCTGGCCCCGTTTCCGGCCCCCACCCATGACCGAGGCATTGCCCAGCACCCCTGCCACGCGTTGACACCTCCCGGCCGGCGATTATCTTCGGGGTGCATCCACCTGACGGTCGGGGCAGTTCCGGTCGTCTCGTCAAAGCACACCCCACCCCATTGGGAGGAAGCATGAGATTCGCGAAATGGCTGAGCGCACTTGTCGTCGTCGGGTCCTTGGCGGTCCAGGCGGAATTCCCCGAACTGACCGCGCTGGTCCCGGGTGCCACCGGCTACGAACTGATCGCGAAGGTCAACCCGCTGGAATGGAGCAGCAGAGGCTGTGTGGTCGACCGTGCCGAGCAACTCGGGGGCGATCTCAAACGCGTGGGCTATCTCCTGAAACTGACCGACCAGAAGGACAGGCTGTCGTGGGTTTTCGTCGCCATGGACCCGTTCACGCCGGAGATCAGCAAGCTCGGCGTGCCCACACCGGGCAGCGACGTCTTCCAGGACTATGTCACCAACCTTGAAGTCGCCAGCAACGTCGCCAGCCTGAAGACCGGCAGCTTCCCGAAGGGCAACGTTGAGGTTTGGGGCTGCAACTATGGCGGCACCAACACCAAGAAGATTCCCGGGGCGAACGGTGGGTTAGACTTCGGCGATGCGCCAGACGCCAACAACAAGGGCAGCTACGGCTCTCTGCAAATCCACAACTACCTGGAGAAGCAGGTCGTCTTCTCCTTCAGCAATTTCAACGCTGGGGGGACGTGCGACCTCGGCATCGGCAACAACACCGAGTTCCCGGCCCGGCACGGCGGCTCCCAGACCCCCAATCCAGACTGGACGTTCAGCGGTTCTGGCAAGAGCTACAAGAGCGCTGAGTTGTACATCGTCGGCAGAATCGACAATCTGACGGTGACGGAAATCGTGGTACTGAACCCGGACAAGGTTCTGCTCACCGGCACGGTTGACCGCCCGCAGGCGCTCTATGCCCCAGGCGAAACCATGTCGTTCTCGCTCCACGCCAATCTGGGTGGCCAGCAGCCCACACACGACTACTTCATCACCTGGGAACGCACCGGCGACGATGGCAAGACCGAGAAAGGCAAAGAGAAAGTCGGCGCGGCGCCGGCAGTCATCACCACCAGCCTGGACCGCCCAGGCTTTGTCCGCATCCTCGCCTACCTGGTCGATCGCCATGGCCGGCGCGTCACCAAGAAGGTCATGCGCTACGGCAAGCCAACGGGCCAGACCATCTTCTTCGATGGCGGCGCGGGTGTCGAGATCGACAAACTCCAAGGCGTGCCCGAGCCGACAGACTTCGACGCCTTCTGGCAGAAGCAGAAGCAGCGACTGGCCGCCGTGCCCATGAGCCCCAAGCTGGTCGAGCAACCCAGCAAGGACCCCGCGGTGAAGGTCTACGCCGTGACCGTCCCCTGTGCCGGTCCGCGCCCGGTGACTGGCTACATGACCGTCCCAACCGACGCCAAGGACAAGTCCATCCCCGTGCACGCGTCGTTCCACGGCTACGGTACCGGCATCCAGCGCCCCCCCACTGGCGGCGCGCATGACCGGGTGTCCTTCAGCGTCAACGCCCATGGCTACGATCTCGGCCAACGTGCCGAGTACTACAAGGCCTTCTTCGAGTCCATCAAGTCCAACGGCAAGGGCTACGCCTTCGACCCCGTGCAGAATGCCAATCCCGACACAGCGTACTTCAACGGCATGACCCTGCGGGTGATGCGCGCGCTGGAGTTCCTCAAGTCCTTGCCGCAGTGGGACGGCAAGAACCTCCATGTCTCCGGCGGCAGCCAGGGCGGCCTGCAGACCGTATGGGCGGCCGGGCTGGATCCGGACGTGGTCAAGGCCAGCCCCGGCATTCCCTGGTGCTGCGACCTCGGCGGCCTCACCCTCGGCAGGATCACCGGCGGCTGGCGCCTGGAGTATGTCGAAGCCCTCAACTACTACGACCCGATCAACCACGCCAAACGCATCCCGACCACCTGCGATGTGGATATCACGCGGGCTGGTCTGGGCGACTACGTCTGCCCGCCTTCCGGCGTGGCCATTCTCTACAACAACATCAGGGGGCCGAAACGCATCCTGTGGGTTCAGGGCTCCACCCACGGCTATGTGCCACCCAAGGCGCAGCGGTTCGTAATTGACCGGCGCTGATCGCGCGCAGGAAGGCCCCAACCCCTCAACCGGCCCAGGCAGAGATGGTCTCGCGCGAGGGTCAGAATCACGCGTTGTGTAAGCGGTTCACCCAACCCGGCCCATGGTTGGCATCAGCGCGTGGGATTATCTGTCTGAACAGTGGAGAAGCCCATGCGACACGCCCTTCTACTGGCCTGCGCCTTTGCCTGCCTGCTGACCGCCCAGGAAACCCGCCGGGACTTCGTGCCGGTCACCTACCGGAATCCAGGGCTGGCGGTGGACTTGGGCGTGGGGCTGTGGGCGTGGCCCTTGCCGATGGATGTGGATGGCGATGGCGACCTGGATCTTGTGGTGGCCTGCCCCGACACGCCCTTCAACGGCACCTACTGGTTCGAGAATCCGGGCGGCTCGGCCTTCCCTGTGTTTCGCCCTCCAAGGCGGCTGGATTCGGGTCGGGCCAATGTGCGGGTGTCCCGGCTGGACGGTCGGCTGGTCATGAGCACGCCCTGGCAGCTGTTCTCTGCCTTTGGGGGTAAGGGATATGGCCCGGCAACGCGAATCCCCATCGAGGGGGCGATCTGGGAGAAGGATGTGCGCGCTCGCGCCAATCAGTGGCAGTTTGCGGACTTGACCGGCGACGGTCTGGAAG
>JABGQJ010000936.1 GCA_018648945.1 Victivallales bacterium | reverse complement strand
CAGGACCGGGTAAGGACGTCAAGGAGAAGGGAAGGCCCTGCCACCCGCGAACTGACGGTGACTCCCGGGGCGGCGGCGGCTCGCTCGGCAACCTTGCCCTTCTTCTTCGACGGAATCACCTCCCCCGTCTCGGGATCAAGCCTGCCCAGGTAGGTCTGCCTGTTCCTGGGGGCCTTCTTCTCCTTGTCCCAGTAGCTCTCGACAGAGTAGACGTAGATGGCTCCCGTCTTCTTGTCCCGATGATGTGTGATGCTGGCCATTGCGATGCCCTCATAGTTACATCATAGCACTAATGTAACTATGTTCTCGGCAAAGGCAAACCCCTTGAGGCGAAACAAACGCTTCCCTTCAAGGGGATTGCGGGATCGAGACGTGCGTGATAGTTACAATTCCCGGGAATTCAGGTCACGAGGTCTCTTCTCACCGTTGCCCTCTTCGGGATCCTCTTCTCCCTATTCGGCATGTATGCCGCTGGTCTGTCCACTGGCCCGCCGCCGGGCCTCGGTCTTCCCCACCCAACATTCTGGGGGATGGGCTGGCGACGCGTTGGCTGGCTGTTCATCCGGTGGAATATCTATGGGTATGCCTTTCTCGTGGGATCGCTTCTCGCGTGCGCCCGGCGCAAGCGGACAAGGGCAGAATTCAGGAAGGTCGCCTTTTGGTGCATGGCCATCTACGGCGTGGGACTTCTCCCCTACTTGGCGACGGGTGCCTTGACACACGGATGGGCGGGCGGCTACGTACACCAGGGCTGCGAGCGGAGGATCGAGGTGCTGAACACGGCGCTGGTGGAGTACGCGAAGCAACACGGCGGACGGTTGCCGACTGTCGATGGGTTCGATGTCCTGCTTCAGGAACTGGGGCCGTACTTGACCAACGAGCGTCTCGGCTATGGAGTTCCTGTCCACACCTGCCCTGCGGGAGCGGCATACTTACGCGACCCGAAGCGCTACGTCTGGGACACGCAATACTCCGGTGCAGAGCTACAGGACACCGACTGGTACGAAGTTGCTGCGGATCAGGTCCCCATTGCTTGTCCATACCACCAACGGCCAGGCTACAGAGTCCTGCGCGTTCTTCAGGATTATACCTCCGAGATGGACGAGAAAGGCGACCCCGTGCCCGGACCCACACCGTAGGCATCCGTGGTTCCGAGACCTCCACGCTCCTGGGGGGGCTACTCCACAATCACCTTGAGCTGAGCGGTGGCGGAGACGCCGTTCTTGGCGGTGCGTTGGATGGTGACGATGTAGCGTCCGGGCTTGGCGTAGGCGTGCCAGCGTTCGTCGAAACAGTCGTCGGAGCAACTGACCGCGGCGGTGCCATCGCCGAAGTCCCAGCGCTCGATGCCGGCCTTGTTCTCGGCGAAGGCGCCGCGGATGAAGGCGCGGGCCTTGAAGGCGATGTGCTGGCCGGGCCGGATGTCGGTGGTGGGATAGTAGGTGACGTGCATGCTTGGGAGCATACGGGCGGGATCGGCATCGTCGGGCAGGATTTGGACGACGCAGAAGTCCACATCGGTCCTCCCCTGGTCGTCGGTGATCGTGACCATCTCGGAGTACATGCCTTCGCGCTCGTAGCTGGTCTTGACCACGGGGCCGACCTTCGTGGTGCCGTTCTGGAGGGTCCATTCGTAGCGCTGGATGGTGCCACCGTCGCAGAAGGAGTTGGTGGCGTCGAGGCGCACGGTCTCGCCGACGGCGGCGACGCGATGGGGGCGGGCGCAGGCGAGGAGGGAGTCGGGATTCTCGTTGAGGTAGGCTTCGGCAATGAAAGGATAGGCGTTGACTTGGCCGAGCCGCCCGTCGGGTTGCGGGGCCTTCATGCCGAAGTGCAGGTGGCTCCAACCACCCGAGGAGCCTTTCTGGCCCAGGAAGCCGATGAAGTCCCCGGCCTCGATCCGGTCGTCGATCTTCAGGTCCGGGTTGATCATGTCCAGGTGGGAGTAGCGGTAGCGCCAGCCTTGGTCGTCGAGGATGCGGACCACATCGTCGCGGGGGTGCTCGTCTTCGGTTTCGTCGGCTGCCCATTCCTTGCCCAAACGCACCACGCGGCCGGCGGCGGCGGCGACGATGGGGACCGCCTTGTCGTAGCCGCCAATGTCCGTGCCGTAGTGGTAGTAGACGTGCCTGCCGGGCACGTTCAGCACCAGCTCGCCGGCATCCACGTAGGTCTTTTCGTTGCCAAGCTGGGTCATGCTGGCGAACCAGCGCTGCTGCGTGGGATAGACGATGGGCTTGGGGCCGAACAGGAAGCCCTCGGCGGGCCAGCAGCGGATGCGGGCATCGCCGGAGAGGACATAGAGGTCCTTGTAGATGGAGATGGCCTCGGCCACCTGCCGGGTCACGGCGCAGTCCACGCGCATGCCGGCGATGGGCTGGGGAAGGTTGTAGAGCGCGGCCTTGACCTCCACTTCCTCGCCATCGATGTCCAGCACGACGCTGGGCTCGCGGATTCGGTCGCGCACGGCGTCCTTCGGCTCGCGCACTTCGCGGAGCGTGATCGTCCGTTCGCGCCCGTCGCCGGGATCGAGAGTGACCGATTCGTTCACCTTGAGATCAAAGATCCAACCACCTTGCGGCATGGTCTGCATCATGGACTCCTAGAGGGGATCTCGCAAAAGATGGCGTCATTGACAATGCCCATCACCATAGGGCGGTAGATGACCGGAGACAAGACAGCACCCCAACGCGCCCTGCGTCACCAATGCCACCCAGAGCCTCAACTGCAGAGCACATGCAATCAGAACATCGGCCAGGGGATTCGCCACTAGGACAAGCCCTTCTTTCATCTCGGCCGGCTAGATCTCATGTCGTGAAAGAA
>JABGQJ010000935.1 GCA_018648945.1 Victivallales bacterium | reverse complement strand
ATTTACCATGTCCGTGAGTGCTGGGTCTTTGCCAAAGAAATCCTGGCGCATGTACGCGCCGCCCTCAACACTGTACTTCTGATATTGCCCGTCTACTACCTCGTTCATGGCCTTAACCAAGAGGCCGCCCGTGTCCTTGGCCAGCAGGGCATCCCACTGACTGCCCCAAATGGCCTTGATCACATTCCAGCCTGCGCCCCGGAAGGCGGCTTCGAGATCCTGGAAGATCTTGCCGTTGCCGCGAACCGGGCCGTCCAGCCGCTGGAGGTTGCAGTTCACCACGAAGGTCAGGTTGTCGAGCCGCTCGCGGGAGGCCAGGGTGATCGCTCCCAGGCTCTCGGGCTCGTCCGTTTCGCCATCGCCCAGGAAGGCCCAGACTCGCTGTCCGCTCGCCGGTTTGAGTCCCCGGTCCTCCAGGTACTTGATGAAGCGCGCATGGTAGATGGCGCAGATTGGGCCCAATCCCATGGAAACGGTGGGGAACTGCCAGAAGTCCGGCATCAGCCACGGGTGCGGGTAGGACGAGAGCCCAGGGGTATCGTGCAGTTCGTGCCGGAAGTTGTCGATTTGCTCGATGGGCAAACGTCCCTCCAGGAATGCCCTGGCGTAGACGCCCGGCGAGGCGTGGCCTTGGAAGTAGACCAGATCACCAGCAAACTCCTCCGTGCGACCGCGCAGGAAGTGGTGGAAGGCTACCTCGAAGATGGTCGCTGCCGAGGCGTAGGTGGCGATATGCCCGCCGATCCCCACCTCATCCCGGTTGGCCCGCACCACCATGGCCATGGCATTCCAGCGCATGTAGCTGGTCAGGCGCTCCTCCAGTTCGAGATTGCCTGGATAGGCTGGTTGCTCGGTGCGAGGGATGGTGTTTAGATAGGGCGTGTTGGCCGTGAACGGCACGCGGACGCCCTCCGCCTGCGCATGCAGCGAGAGCTCGGCCAGCAGCTCCTTGACCCGTTCCGGGCCGGATCGGGCAAGGACCTCGTCGAGGGAGTCGAGCCATTCGCGACGCTCCAGGGAGAGCTCATCGCCGGAAACACTGGTATCACGGCTAGAGGCCATGGTACATCCTCCTGATTACCAAGCAAGAAGCACTGGACGGTAGAGCTTCCGACAAGCCCCGAGCCGGAGAGTTCGCCAAACCCCGCAGGAACTGCCCGGAGGAAGCAGCACAGGCGTCCCGCCGCCGGTGGCTTTGCCCGGCCAGGCACGGGAGCCCTGGCCCGGAAAGCGCATGGTCCAGAGCCAGGGAAAAGGAAACCGCTCGACGAGGGGTTGGCTCGTCGAGCGGTGGAGGCGTTGTGACGTCGGGATGTCCTAGCCTGGCTAATGATCCAGGCTAGGGAGCGGGAACGCCGCCGGGCGCACCGCCGGGCGCACCGCCGGGGCCGCCGCCGGGGCCGCCCATACCGCCCTTCATGCGCTTGACGAAGGCGACCAGGTCGCGGATGTCCTGGACCGTGAAGTCAAGAGAGACGGTGAGCTTGTTGCCTTCGCTCTTGGTCTTCAGGCTCTGGGCTACCGCCAGTTGCTCCCCATTTCCGTTCACGAGCTGCATCTTGACCATGCCGAGGGCCATGTCCAGGATGGTCTTGAGCTGGATGGCGTTCTCGGGACCTGTGAAGTCGCCGGTGATGGCCAGGCTGGCCTTGTCGGTCGTGAGAGAGGAGAAAGCGGCATTCTCGAGGCCCGCCAGGGCCAGCATGGGGCCAGCAGCCATCGGGTTGCCCCCGGCATTGGTGGCCTGTTCGTTCATGAACTCGCGATATGCATCGGGCATGTCGAAGATGATGTAGGCCTCGGAACCGGCTGGGACGAGGCTTTTGGCATTCTTCAGGCCGATGCTGCGGGGGGCCGCATCACCGGCGAGCATCCGGTCGATGGCTGCCTTGACCTGCTCGCCTTGGCCGAAGTAGAGCGCCTGGCCGTCGGCGGGGAGAGCCATGGTGAGGTCGGCCAACACCTTCTCGGCCCCGGGAGGCATGTCCCCGGGGAGATCCGCGGCCTCGAGATTGAGGCTCAGCATGGGCACGCCCTTGTAGGCCGTCTCCTTGATATCCACGACTTCGCCTTCCTCCGCGGCGGCCTTGGCAATGCCCTCGCGGATGGTGGCGGCCTCGATGGGTTTGCCGAGGGCCATGGCCAGAAGCCCGGGCACCCTGGTCTCTTCGGCGTTGGGCTGGATGCTGCGGAGGCTGACAGCACCGACGATGGCGGTCAGGTCTTCCTGGTCGACCCCGATGCTCTTGAGGAACGCCTCGAGCTTCTCGCCAGCGGCCAGCGCCTCGGCATCCATGTCCTTCTTCAGTTCCTCTTCCAGTTTCTTGGTCGCCTTGTGGAACGCGGTCTCGCGCCCCTTGGCCACATTCACGACAATCTCGAGGTCTGCCCCGGGCACGCGAACGGCACCAAGGGCCGTCTTCACCGTTCCGGCCGCGAAGCTGTTGGTTGCCGCCAGAATGGCGAGGAGAGAGAGGCATGTGCCTGTGAATCGGCTGAGGGGGGTGGTCATTGGCTGAGTTCTCCAGTTGGTATGGTCGGCGATAGGACGAAACAAGGCGGGGTGCGCCAGCGGCGCGTATCGACGTTTCCCTTTCTGCTCATTCGGTGTTTCTGCCGGGCAGCCTGTTCCCGTCTCTCGGTGAATCCTGCGGGGCGGGAGATCGGCCTGTTTGGGTAGTGATACGCGATCTGCGGCTGAAAGGTTACAGACGTTCGGCAGGAAATGAGGTGAGCCGGACGACTCTCCTCTAGCCTGGATTATTCATGCGCTTCGTAGCGAGAACGCGTAGTATGCTGTGGATCAGGCCGTTGTGCCAGGTTAC
>JABGQJ010000934.1 GCA_018648945.1 Victivallales bacterium | reverse complement strand
CTCCTCCGCCTTCTTCACATCGTGGGTATAGGGCGCGGCGGACAGTCCGGCCGCGAGAGCAAGTAGAGAAATGGCGGATTTCATGGATGCGTCCCATCGCGGTTCAGGAGATAGCGGCAGAGCCGATTACCATACCGCGTCTGCATCCTGTTGCCTTCACGGCTGTGCTGCTTCCGCCATCCGGGATGAGGGCGATTCCGGCTCGGGCACACACCAAGTGACTGATCCCGGATCAAGACCATGGCGCTCGCGAGGGTAGAAGCGGCGTCCTCGCCGCTTTCGTCAACTCGTCTCTGCGACAGGCCTCGCCTGAGGAATATGACGCCCCCTTGCATCGGTTTCCCCGGCTCAGCATTGGTCCCGGCGTGTGCAATGCGCCCGCCACCCCCCAGCGACTTCTGCCAGCGGCCGGAGATCGATGCGGCCATCGGTCCTTGGCAAGAAGTGGGTCCACTGGCGCAGTTTGCCCAACGGTTTAGTGCCATGTAGACTGAGCAGAGACAGCCCCCCGCGCCTTCCCGTCCTGAGCCGCCCTCGGCACAGTGGATCCAGGAACGGGATTTGGCTCAACAGTTGGGCTGCAAGTGAGTGGGAGCAACGCACCATGGAGCCGCTCGAAACCACGTCCCCCAGTATCCCCCGGCGTATTGGCGGGTGGTTGCTGAGGCTTGCGAGCCTCTTCGTCCTGCTCGAACCAATCTGGATGCTTCTCCCATTTGCTGGGTTCCTCTACGGGTCGGTGCTGCGCATTGAGAACCTAAACCGGAGCCCGCAGACGGCCTGGCTCACGCACTTCGTCTTCCCCGTGCTGACATTCGGTCTCCTCGGGCCCGTCATGGTTGTGCTCGGACTCCTCGTCTTCTGTGTCGGGGCCGGGCAGATCTACACGGCGAAGTTCCGCCGGTCCGGCCTGGTGAGAAACGGGCTTTACAGGTTCGTGCGGCACCCGCAGTACATCGCTCTGACGCTCTTCGGCGGCGGCCTGTTGCTGACTTGGGGCCGGGCGATCATGTTCATCGCGTTCTTCGTGATGATGTTCCTCTACTACTACCTGGCCAAGAGCGAGGAACGCAATTGCGTCCGGCTCTTCGGCGAGGACTATCTGAAGTACCGCGAGTGCACCTCTTTCATCTTCCCCGGCGACCGGCTTCTGCGTCCCCTGGGCGCCAAGCTGGCCTTGGGCCGCCTTCCCCCTGCGGTCCGGGTCCTCGGGACCTTTGGGGTGACCATGCTGATCTGCTTTGGCCTGATGTGGTTGATCGACACCGCCAAACGCACGGGCCAGACGGTGCCCTACCTGACTGGCACGGTTGCGTTCGAGCCGGCGGCGAGCGGCGCACCTACTCCGGCCGTCGAGCTCGTGGCTGGCGAATCGGGGGGGATCTCCTTCGTCCGGGCGGACCGCGTGTTGGTTACGCGCGGGCCTGATCGCAATGCGTCTGCCACGGGCTTTGCCGAACGGGTCATGCTTCGGATGCGTCAGTCAGAATCGCTCCGTGAGTTTCTGGCGTTCCTCGACCAGCCGGGAGAGGACGTGCTTGTGGTATTCAGCGGACCCTATGAGAGGCCGGATGGCCCGGGGACGCCGGGCATGCACGCCGGCGGCGCGGCGGGCGGGCGCGGACCGACACCGGCTCCGCACGGCTCGGAACGCGTGCGCCTGGTCATGTTCCGCTGCAGCCTGATGGCCGAGGCCACCATGGTCGACGCGTTGGCCGACAGAACGAAGCGCAAGATCCGGGCTGCGCTCATGGTGCCGGTCAACCTGGCTCAACAAGAGGACATTGTCGAAGGCGAGATCTTCCAGCCAGGCCCGCGCTTCGCCCAGGACAAAGGAGAGGAGCGCTGGGACTTTTTCGCGCGCCAATCTGCGCTCCAGGCCGAGCGTGCTTCGTCGCGCGCCGCCGTGGTGGTGAGCCCCGGGGCCGCCACCGGGGCGACCTTCGTCCTGGTCAGAGGCCCTGTGCTCCGAACCCGCCTCGATCATGCCTTTGCCGAGGCCATCCGCGACCGGCTCGCCGCATCGGGCGGGTTCCGGGACCAGTTGCGGAAGAGTGGTTGCGGGGGCGACGTTCTTGCCATCGCGTTCCCACGGCCGGGCCCGAACTGGTATCGCGCGCATCACAGGGATCCGCAGCTCAGCATTTTCGTCATGGTCGCCAAACGGCGTGGGGATGTGTCGCTCGATGCCGTGATCAGTGGCAAGCAACGCGATCTGCTCAGCGCTTTCACCGTGGATCTGGACTTCGCCATTGAACTGCCTGCGGATTGCGTGCAGCAACTCAGCGCCATCGGCTTGCAGCGCGACCTAGAGGAGCGCTGGGAGTTCTTCACCAGCGGCGTCGGCGACACCACATTGCACCTGCATCGGCATTGAGGCGCTGGGGACGTTCGAGTGGATCACCATGGGACGCTTGCCATTGTGGCGGAGCGGAGGCAAGCCCCGGACCTCCGCCAGCGCGGGGACACTTCTGCCGGCGGGCGTAAGCCCAACGGGGGGTGTGGCACTCGCCGGGAGTGCTGCCATCGGGGTGACGGCAGGCTACTCGGTGCCCTGTGCCACCAGATACTGGATCAATGCCTGCTTCCGCTTCAGGCCGTCAGGGCTGGAATCACCGCGATGCGTCCTGCCGTAGTCCAGGGGCGTTAGTCCCTTGCTGGTCTTGCGGTTGATCTTCGCGCCCTTGCTGATCAGGTAGGCCGCCACGTCCTGCTGGTAACCGGCCGCGGCGAAATGGAGGGGCGTGTAGCCTCCCTGGTTAACCCGACTTCCCCGGCGAAATGGGGTTCTGAGCACAAAGCGGGCCGAAATGTAGCAACTAATAATATTGCTGTTA
>JABGQJ010000933.1 GCA_018648945.1 Victivallales bacterium | reverse complement strand
ATGGGGATCGGGTGCCAGATGTCCCTCTGGGCCGCCTCCCGGTGAAGACCGAGGGGGAGCTGCGGGCCGTGATCCGCAAGATCATCGCCTACGAGTCCGCCCCCCTCGGCACCTGGCAGCGGGACATCAACCTGGTCGCTGGCGTGGGCGGGTTCGGGGTTGTGATCGACAATGTCATCCAGATGGCCGCTTGGCAACTCGTCAAGAATGTGCCCGACGCCTACCGCATCACCCTGACCCAGGCTTCCTGGCGAAGCCCATTCTGCCCAACCCCCGCCCGCTTCCCCAAGACGGCCATGGAGCGCCTCAACGAGGGGCCGCTTCTGTGGACCTACATCGGCCACGGCAGGCACGACCGGCTGGACCGAGTGCGGACGCCGAAAGGTAGCCCAAGGATCATGCGAATGGCGGATCTTCCCCAACTCCGCAATGGCAAGGGGCGATCCCTGGCCCTGTTGCTCTGCTGTCACGCGGGTGCCTACGATGGTGCGACCGATTGCCTCGCCGAACGGATGCTGATTGCCCCCGGCGGCCCCGTGGGGGTGATCGCCGGCTCACGGGTGACCATGCCCTACTCCATGGCAGTGTTGGCCAACGGGACGATGAAGCAGCTGTTGATGGCCGACTGCGCGACTCTGGGCGAGGTCTTCCGGCGGGCCAAGCAGGAACTGGTCCAAGCGGACCCGGAGGACCAGACCCGGAAGATGATGGACCAACTCGCCCAAGCTATGTCGCCCACTCGGAACGAACTGGCCGAGGAGCGGATGGAGCATCTCGCCCTCTTCAACCTCTTCGGCGACCCACTGCTCAGCCTGCGGCGGCCAGAGGCCCTCGCCCTCAAGCTCCCCAACCAGGTCAGCAGAGGGGGCACGCTGACCGTGGCCGCCACGTTGCCCTTTTCCGGCGATTTGACCCTCCAGCTCGTCCGTAGCCGTCACCGCCCGGATTACGCACCAGCCGGCCGCAACGCATTCCCCACCACGCCTCAGGGCTTGGCCGCCATGCAGAAGACCTACGACCGAGCCAACCGGGACGACATCCAGAACCTGCGCGTCGAGGCCGCAGCAGTCGGGAAGCTGACCAGCTCGATCCCTGTCGCGGCAGACGCCCCGACTGGGCTCTGCGTCGTGCGCGCCCACCTGACCGATGGCACGCGCTCCGCCATCGGCTCACACCCCGTGACGATCATGCCATAGCTCCCCGGGAACTGGGCGACAGCAGCCAGGAAGGGAAGGCCGAATGTGTCAGCGCAAACGCAAGGAGCTTCGACCGTTGCTGAACGAAGGCACAGGGAATCGGGAGCGCGCTTCTCGTTCGCGGATGTCCGGAAGAAAGCGTAGATTGTGCTCTCCATTGCCGACCTACTGCCCTGTCTCCACGCGTGAGGAGAACCCAGATGAACACGGTGAGAAATGACCCACATGGGAGAGTGCAGAATGGCCAATAGAGCGCTCGCTGCCATCGTCTCGGGATCGGCGTTGTGCTTCCTCTGCTGTCCGGTCCACTCCGATCCTGTTGTGCTGGCGGACAAAGGCGTGCCGCGAGCGACCGTCATACTCCCTGACAAACCATTGCCGGCGCAGGAGTTCGCCGCCCGTGAGCTTCTCTACCACGTGCGCATTGCCACAGGAGTGGAACTGCCGTTGTGCAAGGAAAGCGAACGCCATGCGGATGCTGAATTCGTTGTCTATGTGGGATTTTGCCGCGCGACGAAGAAGGCAGGGATCGACATCGAATCCCTGCCGCCTTCTGGCCATGTGGTCAAAACGATTGGGAACTCCCTGTTCCTGGTCGGACGGGACCGCGATAGGGGGTCTGTCGGGCACTACTGGACGGCTGACTGGCAGGGCACGCTCTACGCCGTCTATGACTTCCTGGAAACCGAGATGCACGTGCGCTGGCTCTGGCCGGGCGAGCTTGGGGAACACATCCCGGCGCGTGCCAGGTTGGCGGTGGGCGCCACCGACCGCAGCGGCAGACCCCGATTCCGGCAGGCGTGGCTGAGACCTGCTGGTTCGAAGGGCAGCCATGTGCCGGGCTGGTCGTCCCCTGAAGCCAAAGCGAAGTTCCATGAGGCACAGAAGCTGTTCCTCACCCGCCACCGGCTCGGGGCGGTGGAGAATCTTGGCTACGGGCATTCGTTCGGCAGGTACTGGCGGCGCTTCGGGAAGAGCAACCCGGAGTTCTTCGCCGAGCTGCCCGACGGCACGCGGCGCCCCCTGGCTGGCGATCCGGGGGGGAGTTCCATCACCATGTGCGTTTCGGAGCCATCGCTGTGGAAGCGGATCGTCGCCGACTGGGAGAGGAAATCGGAGAGGGATCCCAAGCACGTACCGTACCGTCCGTATGTGAACGCCTGCGAGAACGATACCCCGGGGATGTGTACCTGCACGCGCTGCCGCTCATGGGACGCACCCCATCCCTCCTTTGAGCTGCATGAGTACTGGGGCAAGAAAGTGACGCCTTCGCAGAGAAGCGAACGCTGGCGGGTAGCCCACCAGCCGCGCCCGGAGGACCCAGGAGAGGATGGCAGGGCACGGGAGTATTCGCCGTCGCTCTCTGACCGGTACGCGCGGTACTATGCCGAAGTGCTGCGTGAGGCGCGCAAAGTCGATCCGGCCGCGCGCGTCGCGGGCTATGCCTACAGCAACTACTACGAACCACCCAGGGGCACCGGTATCGATCTGCGGGGGGTGACTGTCCTGCATGTCCCCCCCATGGGCAGCAGGGGACTGTGGATCCCTTACACAGACGAGAAGAGTGCAGAGTTCAGGAGAAGCTGGGACGGCTGGAGCCGCCTCGGAGCGGCGATGGTCTTGCGCCCCAACCTAGCCCATACGG
>JABGQJ010000932.1 GCA_018648945.1 Victivallales bacterium | reverse complement strand
CCCGCAGCATCTCGCCGAAGAAGGTCTCGCGCATGAACTGCACCCGCTTGAGCGACTCCGGCTCCTTGGCGGCCAGCGTTCCCGCTTTGGCGAAACAGCCCTCGAGTTCGCCCATCACTTGGTCCGTGTAGATTTCGTCCCAGACTTCGCGCTCGCTGCGCTTGAGCCGCTGGGGCCCGAGGGGGGTGTCCAGCACCTTACCGAGGAAGTTGCTTGTCCAAATCTCCTCAACGCGGGCGTAGAACTGCCCCATCGGCTCAGCCCCCGCCCCGAACATGAGACGGTTGTGCTCCCTCAGAACCGCCTTGACGTCCGTGCTCGAATCCCACATCATGCGGTAGAAGACGTAGTAGTTCAGGTAGTTGTGCAGCCAGTAGTCGATCTCGGCTTCGTTGTAGGCGCCACGGATGTGCGGGGCCATGCGCGAGTAGTAGCCCTGAATGAGCGCGGTGCTGACCGGCGCGACCCCGGGCGGGACCTGGCCGTTGTAGTTGTTCATGTAGTTCCAGAGCCAGACCTTGGTGCCGGTCTTGACCTTCTTGTTCCAGGCCTTGATCAGCTCATCGTTGCGGGTGCGCTGGACCTCAAGCAAGTCGTTCCAGGGCCCGCTGATGCAGACCTCCACCAGCACGTTGTCGGGCAGCTCAACCTCGGGCACGTCGCGCACGACGCCATAGGCGAAGTTGGTGACGTAGCCGGGGATGCCGTTCTTCTTCAACCGGTTCCCCATGTCCGCGACCAGGCCCCACAGCAGTTCGCCCTGGGTGCCCTCGTCCCAATACCGCTTGCACTCGGGCATCTGGCACCATTGGCTCTTGCCAAGCCCGTCCTGGGGACCGAGGTCCACGTATCCGGGCTGGAAGGCGTTGTGATCATAGGCGACATGCCCGGTCTTCATGCGCATGCCCACCGATTCGGGCGGCTTGCCCAGCAGGTAGGCCTCGGTCTCGCGGTAGATCTGGTCGCGCAGGCCGGGGCTCCGGTAGCAGAGGTGCCCCCGGTGTCCGGGCAAGGCCATGTCCGTATCGCGCTTGCCGTTCGGCAACACCGCGAACCATTCCGGGTGCTCCTTGGCGAAGCGCTCCGCCAACACGCGCCGGGCGAGCCCATGACAACAGGGGATGTAGAAGGTCTGCTGGCGATGCCTCAAGAATGTCAGAATCCGGGTCCTCTTCGCCGTCTCCTTGTCCAGTTCCTCATACCACTTTGCCGCTGGGCCAGCAGAGGCGCGGCGCATATCGCAGTCGGGCTCCTCGTAGAGATCGACGCAGGGCATGGCGAGATTCGGGTTGGCGGGAGTGACCGTCCCCATCTCGCCGGGGAAGTAGAAGCGCACGCCAACGAAGCGCTCGAGGAATTCGTAGACACCGAAGAGGGTTGCCCGCTCGTACTTGCCGCCCAGGTCGCGCATCGGGTCCATCTGCAGATCATCGCGCCCGCCAATGAAGATGACATCGCCGAAACTGCGGATGACGAAGGCATCGCGGGGCAGCGACCAGAGTTCCCGGCACCAGCCTTCGCTCAGCTTGCTCGTGCCCAGATAGATCGCCGGCACGTCACCCGAACGCTTGGCAACCACCGGGGGCTTCTCGCCGATGACCTTGCCGAGGAACGTCTGTAGTTCCTGCGCCGCGAACTTGGCCACGGGGTAGGGTTTGCGCCCGATCACGATCTCGCAATTCGCCTTGCCGTCCTTGGCAAGCTGGATCGTGCGCGAGGCATCCAGCGTGCAGCGATGCTTCTCCGGATACGCTGCGGGCGCAGCGCTGGCAAGCTGAGTCAGAATGGCAAGGCACGCGTATACAGGAAGGAGTCGGGCACTCATGGATTTGCCTCTCGTTGCTGAAGCCAAGCGGCTGATGGGAGGAATACTTTACCCAACCAACCGTAGTCATGCCCGCCAGGATTCCCAGCCATACCGTCGGCAAGGCATGGGAATCCCCTTGTACCACCCCGCGCAAGCAGCTACTCTAGGGCCGACGGCTCTGTGCCCCCCGGCAGAAGGTCGTCGGAGCAGGAGGACAAGTTCTGCTCAACCAGGATACAGGAAAGGAGTCTGACCGATGACCAAGCACATCCTGCCTGCGCTGCTAGTGCTGACCGCCGTCCACGCCTCAGCCCAAACTCGTATCGCCGTGAATCCCAAGCTGATAACAGCGGCAACCCTCAGGGGGATCACATTACTGGAACTCGGCCCAAAGGCTCGTGTGTTTGATGAGGCCGAGGTCAAGACCATAGCCGCGTTCGTGCAGCAAGGGGGCGCTGTTCTCGCCCTCATCGACGAAGAGAAGCGGAGCAAACTTCTTCCCAATGGGATCAACAAGATTCTGGCCAATCTCGGGATGAAGTTCACTCCGGATGTGAAGTACCTGCACAATTGTGGTGCCCTGGCGAAAGCGGGTGTGATCAACGCGGCTGACCGGGAAGTTGCCTACAGCGGCGGTCGAGCTGTCGAGGGCGGCACGCCATTCGGATGGAGACTGGGCCAGAACGGGAAGCCTGCTGAAGTCTATGCCAGCTATGTCGAAACCAAGGCTGGCGGTCGCGTTGTCGCCTTGGCCGAAGCGATGGCCAATCTGAAAATATGGCGTAGCCAGGGCAAATGGAACGGCAAAGGCGAAAGACTCAGCGGCGTCCCCCGCAATCCTGCGAAGACAGTGTATTGGGGCAAGGACTCGGTGATATTCATGAAAGAGGTACGGAACTGGCTGCTCAAGAAGCAGAACAAGCCGGATGCAGGCGACGGCAAATAACCGCGCCTGATCCGCAGCGTCCCAAGCGAGGCTTGGCGGTAGATGGGCGGAGGGTTCTGTCAGGGCGAAGAGGGAGAAGTTCGCCGATGG
>JABGQJ010000931.1 GCA_018648945.1 Victivallales bacterium | reverse complement strand
CTCAGGCGGACGAAGCAGCAAGCGGTGCGCCCGCATCAAGGGAGCCCGGCTGGCCACCTTCATCACGAAGACCCCTGTGAAACGCGGGGCACGTTACTACGCCTCCGTCTGGACAAAGAGCACGGGATCGACAACACAGATCCCCAAACTCGGCATCAAGTGGCAAAGCAACGCGGGTGCGTGGGCGTGTGGCAAGGCCAACACCGAGGTGTCCGGTGCAGCAGGCGGCGGGAAATGGCAAGAGCTCTCCTGCGTCTTCGAAGCTCCAGAGGGAGCCGATCAGTTGGTGGTCATGCCGCGGGTGCGTGACCAGCAACCCGATGACGTGGTCCTCTTTGACGATGTCCGCGTCGTCGCCCTGCCGGACGACCTCTAGCGGCCATCTGGTCGGCGTTGTCAAGAGCAACTGTCGTCCGCCGGCACATGGCCCTTGCGATGCATCCAGCTGGCGAGGTAGACGAAGGGGGTGTCCAGCGCGGCCACGACCCACTTCAGCAGGTACGTCGACCAGAAAATCTGCCAGAACACCTTGCTCTCGAAGACGCCGAGGAAGGCGATGGTGGTGAAGATGGCGGTGTCGATGAGTTGGGAGACCATGGTGCTGGCGTTGTTGCGCAGCCAGAGGAAGCGGGTGCCTGGCTTACGCCGCTTCCAGAACTGGAAGGCCCACACATCGTGGAGTTGGCTGACCAGATAGGCGAGCAGGGAACCCGCCGCGATGCGGGGCATGAAGCCAAAGATGGTGGACAGGCTCTCTTGCGCGAAGTCGGCCTCGGAGGGAGCGAAGCGTAGGGCCAGACTCATCAGCCCAGTCATGGTCAACAGCGCGAAGAAGCCGATGCCGACGGCGCGGGTCGCTTCCTTGCGTCCGTAGTTCTCCGAGAGAATGTCGGTGACCAGGAAAGACGTGGCGTAGACAATGTTGCCCAACGTGGCATCCATGCCGAAAAGGCTAACTGCCTTCACCACCTGGATATTGGCCACGATCGTGGAGATGGGGATCCAGATGTACAGGCCGAGCCGACCGTACAGGCGGTAGGCGAGGAGAATCGCCGCGAAGTTGGCCAGCAGCATGCCGACCCAGAGAAGCTCGTTCATTGGGTTGTCCTTCTGTTTTGGTGAGGCGGGAACCACGACCGCCATGGCGCTCGACCGTCGGAAGACAGTCTGGGCGAAGCACATACTATCGCACATGTTCGGGCTGGGTCAACCGGGGGAGCAGCGGCATTTCCTGTCCATGCTGTCCATTCTAGCCGCTGCCAGATACATTCGCTTCACTCGGCATTCCCGGTCCATTCTGTCCATCGTCCATGTCCGTCCATGGATGTCCATGCGGTCCATTCTTCCCACTGCCAGCCAGACCCGCTTCACGTTGTCCGGGCGCGTGGCATGCGGAGACGCTTCCGACCGGTGCCATGACGGTCCGAGCCACTGGACGACATGGACAGCCATGGACGGGCCATGGACGATGGACCACATGGACGGCTGGGGCGGTGGCGGAGCGGGTGGGAGTGCGTACAGTGCGCCATGCACGGTCCCGGCAGATCCGCGCTAGGCTTCCACCTCAACCTTCACAAAGCCCCGGCGATGCACCCAGGCTTGGAAGCCGAGGGCGAGCACGACGAAGATCGCGCAGATCACGAACGGCGAGCTCATGCCCAGCTTGTCCGCGGCCAGACCGCCCAGGAAGGGGGCGACGATGCCCATCACCCCCACCATGCACTCGTTGAAACCCACTTGTTGTGGGGCCTTGTCCGGATGGGCGATGGCGTGGAAGACAAAGTAGAAGAAGAAGCAACCGCTGTAGACCCCGTAGCTGGCGGCCCCGACCAGGAACACCGGCATGGTCGTCCCCAGGCCAAGGCAGAGCAGGCCGATCACGCCGAAGACACCCACGCCCACCACGGGCGCGATCCGGTACATCCACGTCTTGCTCCAGCATAGGGCCAGGCCTACGAACGCCTGCACGAGGCTGAGCAGGCAGAAGATCATTCCTTGATCCCTTTCGGGCAGGTCCAGCACGCTGGGGTCGGAGAACTTGGGAAACACGCCACGGATCATCTGAATGGCGAAGATGCCGACCCCGGCGCCAATGCAGGCGTACAACGCGTAGTTCGGCTGGCGGGAGTAGTCGTGGCCCGCTGCTGGCTTTGCCACGGCGTCAGCGTCTTCCTCCTTAGGGTGGGCATGGCTAGCGAGGAAGGCGATGCCAGCGGCGTTCAGCAGAAGCATGACGATGGCGAAGAGGTAGCTGAACTGCCAGCCACGGGCACCCTCGGGACCATAGAGCAACTGGCCGAGCCAGCGAAGTGAGTCGAACAGCACACCTGCCTTGCCGCCATCCATCCACTCGCCGAGGGTGGTGAAGGCAGCGGCCACAAAGGGCCCTGCGGCGAAACCCATGCTCCAACTGAAGGTATACATGCCCGTGGAAAAGGTCAGGGGCTTGTCCCCGCCCTCGTCCACTGCCGCCATGAAGATCTGGAAGGGACCAAAGAAGAACGCGGCGATGGTTCCCATCAGCACCATGCCCACGAACATGGCAGCTACGCCACTGATCAGGGTGAAGGCCCCGGCCAATACCGTCCCAGCCAGGCAGGAACCGATGAGGAGGCGGGATGCGTTCTTCCGATTCATGATGCGACCAACGATGGGACAGCCCACCATATAGGCCACGCCCCAGGCGGCTAGCATGCTGCCCACCCATACCGCATCGAGTTGGAACTCGCGCGCCGCACGGACCGTACAGACGAAGATGCTCAGTGCGAGCACCATGTCCATGATGGCAGGAAAGAGGTAGATGAGGAGGCGTGTCATGCGGTACCAAGTATGTATCAGTTGAGGAAC
>JABGQJ010000930.1 GCA_018648945.1 Victivallales bacterium | reverse complement strand
GAATGCGGATCGTACTGGTAGACGCTCCAGGAGTTGCCCTCGGGCTCGCCGTAGAGGAAACGGTATTCGTCGAGTTGCCGCGTCGGCCTGGCACCGAAGCGCCAAGGCAGGAAGAGGATGTCCAGATCAAGAAAACGATGCAGTTCCAGCACATCCTGGTAGACCTGTTCGACGAACTCGGCGTGGGCCTGTTCGCCCCGCAACCAGGCGAGCGTCTCCTGGTAGTGCAACTCTGTGCCGCCGGTGTGTGCTTCCCGTCCTAGCAGTTCGCTCGCGGCGCTGGAGGCGAAGGCCTGTTCGCAGATGGGGACCCGGTCTGGCGTCTGACCTGAGAAAACAGCCTCGATCCGCTTGTGATGGCCTGACATACTGACGTCCTCTGCGCTATGGGGCAAGCAGGAATTCGGCGGCAACTCGAGCCAGCATGCGGGTGCAGACGACGATGTCGGCGACTGCGACCTTCTCACTGGCGCTGTGCGCAGCGCCCGCCCAACCCGCGCCCACGCCGATGGTTGGGATGCCCTGTAGCTGGAAGTGGGAGAGGTCGCCCCACCCACCCAGCGGCTGCACGGGCAGTTCCTTCCCCAGCACGTCCACATAGCCCCGGTTGGCGGCAGCGATCAGCCAGTCCGACTCGTCCCCGCAGCCGGTGGCGGGGAGATCCTTGATCCACTCGATGCGGGGCGGGTGTTCCTGGAAGAACGCATCCTGGGCCGCGACTTCGGCGATACACCGTTCCAGCAGCTCGCGCACGCAACGGCCATTGCCCTTGCCATACATTTCCAATGCCTTCGCCGCATCCTCCGGACGGGTCTTGATATTCATGCCCAGAATGGCTTGGTTTGGCACATTGGCCGGGTGGGTACCGCTCTGGAACACGCCGAGGTTGAAGTCGCCAGGGACATTCCCCCGCAGGTCGCGGAATTGGTCGAAGGCGGGGAACAGTTTCACGGCCTGCTCGATGGCGTTCACACTACCCGCGCTGGCGGCGTGCCCGGCCTTGCCGAGGACGGTGATCTCGGCGGTGAGGATGCCACTGCAACCGTTGGAGATGTGAGCCCCATCACCATCGGCGACAATGACTGCATCCGGTCGGGGCAGACGATGCAGGCAAGTGGCGCTGCCGCGCCCCGCCCCGTTGCACTCCTCGTCCACCACGCTGCAGCAGACCAGTTTACCGTGCAGGGGCAAGCCGCTTCCGGCCAGCGCGCGGGCGGCGCCGACCATGGCCGTCATGCTGGCCTTGTCGTCGCTGGCACCCCGTCCGTGCAGGAAACCATCGCAGAGTTCGCCCGAGAACGGGTCGCCGTCGTAGGTATCCACCGCCACGGTGTCCATATGGGCATCCAGCAGCAGCGTCGGGCCATCCCCGCCGAAGTCGAAGGTCGCGACTACGTTCGGCCGTCCTTCGTTGATCCGGTCCTTGGGAGCCAGCACCCCCTGCTTGTCCATCGCCCCATCATCGCAGAGGAACTGCTCGATTGCCGCCCCGAGTTGCTCAAACTCCCCCACAATCAGCTTCTGCCCTTCACCTTCCCCGGATGGATTTGCATCCCCAGAGTAGGGGTTGACCGTGGGGGTCTGGATTAGACGCTGGCAGAGGTCGGCCAGGAACGCTTCGTCGATGGCTTGATCGATTCGCGAGGAGAGGGCAGGGGGGAGCATGGTGTGTGGTTCCTGGTGAAATGCTACGGCAGTGCCTTGCGGACCCATGCCACAGTCTTGGCGTCAGTGCCAGCGGAGTCCACGCTGCACTGACCGGCGCTGGCAAAGGCCTTGTCGGCGTCTGTACTGCTCAGCAGTTGCTTGCCATCACCAACTGGATTCTGCAGGAGGACCGGCGCATCGCAGAGCGCGACGGCTTGCGGCACATCAACCGCCTTCAGCATGCCCGGGACGTAGAACCACAGCGGGTAGGGATTGCGGTTCGCCAGCCCAACCGCAAAGGAGCTGGGCAGCTTGCGCGTGCTGACCGCCTGCACCGGGGTCTGGCTGGCCGCGCCGACAGCAAGCAGACCGCAGGCCGCCTCGCCATGCAGGGCAATTTGCCGCAGACCACGCTGCCGGAGCCACGCCATGCTCTGTCTAATGTCCCAGACCATCTGGGAGAACAGGGGCCGCCCGATCATGATCGCATCGCTGACTAGATGATTCTCGGGCGAGAGCTGCTCGCCGACCCCACGCGGGTTGATCACTAGCACGGTCAATCCGGCCTTGAGCAGTTCCTTGCCGAGACCCTCGGTCGCTGCCTGCCGCCGGTCGCCATTGGTGATCAGTACCACAGCCTTGCCGGGCAAGGCGTTGTCCGGCGTAATCAGGGTCGCGGCGATGCTGAGCCCCGGCTCCGTCTCGATGGCCAGCGGCTCCACCTGGCAATTCTCCCACGTGAGAGTTGCAGTTACCTTGCCGACTGGCGTGAACGCAGAGGGATCATCGCCGAGGACGTCGGCGAGGCCCTGAGCCAATTGCTCGCGCTTCGTGGGCAGGGCCGCAATCAGCCTCTTCGCCTCGGCGCGGTTCAGATCGACCATCGTCTTGGCCGTTTCCGGCCAGGCCGTGTCGGGCTTGATGCACTGGAGAATCGGGTCCAGGACCTCCGGCACGTTCAGATCCTCGGCCTCGGCGATCGGGCTGCCGTCCCCTCGTCCCTGCAACCATTTGGCGAACCAACCGTAGGTGGCTTCGCGCAGTGGTGGCGTCCAGCCGTGCCCGCCTGCTCCCTCGACCCCACGCACCGCGCCCTCGGCACCGTAGAACCCGTAGATCGTCTTCGCCCTGGCCAGCGTCTCGCGGGTGCCCTTGATCGGGAAGATCGGGTCTTTTGCGCCATTCCCGGCCAGATAGGCGCGTG
>JABGQJ010000093.1 GCA_018648945.1 Victivallales bacterium | reverse complement strand
GACGCGAGCTTCCTCACCGTTCCGAGAACCTGGCGAAGCGCGAGGAGATCCTGGAACTGGCACTGGTGCCGGGCACCCTCTGCGACTTCGCGGTCACCCCGGTCCCGGTCCGCCCGCTCCCCAACGACGACAGTTGGTACGAGACCACCTGGGCCGCCTGGAATCGCGGCGAGATCTACCAGGACTGAGGCCAGCCCCGGGCCCCGCCGGGAAGACAGCCGCTCTGGATGGGGCGCGGATGGGGACCGACTCCTGCTCCCCCCTCGATGGAACGGCAGGCGCGGGGCTACAGGACGATGCGCTCGTTCGTTTTGCCGGACGTGTACATGGCGCAGACCATCCGCTGCGTCTCAAGGGCAATTTCGCCGTTGATCTCGGGTTCTTCGCCGTCGGCCAGGGCATCGTAGAACTGGTCGATCTGTTTCACGTGGCTGGCTCCCCAGTAGGATGGGCCGCCGCCGTAGTCGAAGGACTCGGCGGGATTGGGCTTGGCAATGAATTCGCGTCCGTCGTAGTAGGTGATGCGCGCTTCCTCGGCCACCATCCTGACGGTGCCGTTCTCGCAGGAGATGTGGATCTCGACTTCATCGTCGTGGCTGTAGTAGTTGTTGGCCCAGAAGGCGGCTTTGACGCCGTTCTTGAAGGCGATGATGCCGTCGGCCACGTCCTCGACCTCGACGGTGGGGTGCTCGCGGTTGGCAATGTGGCAGTCGATGTAGTCGATCTCGTCATCGACGAAGTAGCGGACGAGGTCGAAGGTGTGGATGGCTTGGTCGATGATGACACCGCCACCTTCCTTCTCCCAGGTCCCCTTCCAGTCGCTGGAGGAATAGTACTCATCGGCGCGATACCAGGTGAGGGTGGCCTTGGCGGCGAGGATCTTGCCGAGGCTGCCGTGTTCCAGGGCGTTCTTGATGAGGACGGAACCGGCGTTGTAGCGGTTCTGGAAGATCACGCCGAGGGTTCTGCCGGTTTGCTTGGCGGTGGCGACCATGGCTTCGCCGTCGGCGAGATCGATGGACATGGGCTTTTCGGTGAGCACATGGCAACCGGCCTTCATGGCGGCAATGGCCACGGGGGGATGCAGGTAGTGGGGCAGGCAGATGTGGACCACGTCCAGTTCCTCGGCCTGGATCATCTCCATGTAGTCGGCGTAGGTGCGTTCGCAGCCGAAGAGGGCGGCCTTCTCGGTGGCGCGTTCCGCCACCAGATCGCAGCAGGCCACGACTGTGACATTCTCTTGGGAGGAAGCCGGGACTCCGTGGAACGGAGAGATGCGACCGCAACCAATGATTCCAACCTTCAGGTCTGCCATGGGGACGTTCCTTGGTTTGGTGTCGAGAGCAGATGCAGACGGGCTCTGTCGTCGGGCAAAAAAACAGGCCGACTGTAGGGCGAGTTCGACCTATGTCAAGCCCATCGGAGTGGAATGGCCCGCTTCGGGCAGGGAGAGTTGACCCGCCGGAGGCAGACGGTATGGTGGAAGCGGAAGCCAATCCAACGGAGTCCCGCTCAATGCTCAGCAAAGACCTTCTCGACATGCTCGCCTGTCCGGCTTGCGACGATCGTCCGCCGGTGTCTCCGAACGAAGACGAGACTGAATTGGTCTGTGCTGTGTGTGGCCGTCGCTACCCGGTGCGGGACGGCATTCCAGTGATGCTGGTGGACGAGGCCCTGCCCGCCGATGGCGGGGACGCTGCCGACGTCTGACGCGTTCGGTTCCCGGTCTCACATTTTCTCAAACTCCGCGCACGTGCGGGACGCTCGTGTCTGGCGGGAACTCGCTTCGGCATTACATTCCATAGGGTTGTTTCGGTACATCAGCCCACTCATTTGGTCTAGGAGTTTCATGGCCGGTTTCCAGCTAACCCAGACCCTGGTGCAAGCGCTCCGTCAGGAGCAGGTGATGGCACCGCACCAGATCCAGGCGCTCGAGATCCTGCTGGCGACGATTCCGGAACTTGAGCAGCGCATCACCGCGGAGCTGGTCGAGAATCCCACCCTCGAACTGCTGGAGAGCGCGGGGCAGAGCTTGGCGGGGAACCCGGTCGAGGGCGAGCAGGGCGAGGCAGCCCGCGAGGATGCGGCCACGGCCGCCGAGAAGGATGAGGCCTTGGCGACGTTGATCGCGATGCAGGAGGACTGGCGCGACCATGCCACGCCCCGTGCGGCCACCGACTCCTACAGTTCCGATGATGTGGAGCGCCGCCAGCATTTCTTCGATTCGCTCACGGTCGAGAGGACGCTGCAGGAGGAGTTGCAGGAGCAGTTGCGGGAGGTGCCTGGACTGGACGGGAAAATGCTGGAGATCTGTGCGCAGGTGGTGGGCAGCATCGACGAACGCGGGTACCTGTGCAGCCATCCCTCGGATCTGGCCATCACGGCGGATGCCGAACTGGCGGAGATCGAACGCGGGATCGAGATCGTGCAGGGCTTCGAGCCAGCTGGGATCGGGGCGCGGGATCTGCGGGAGTGTCTCCTGCTGCAGTTGCGTCGGCAGGACCAGGTGGGGACGCTGGTCTGGCGTCTGGTGGACGAGTTTTTGGAGGAGGTGGGGCGGAACCAGATTCCCAAAGTGGCCAAGGATCTGGGGATTCGCAGCGGGGAGGTGTACGAGTTGCTGGGAAAGGTCCGCGATCTTGACCCCTTCCCTGGTAGTCGCCTGGCCAGTGTGCCGACGGACTATGTCTGCCCGGAAGTGTTCGTGGAGTGGAACGAGGCGGGCGAACTGGTCGTGCGCGGCAATCGCGAGTACCGGCCTCGGTTGCGGATCTCACCCCACTATCTGAAGCTGCTCGAAGAACCGGATACACCGAGCGACGTAAAGAAGTACATTCGAGAGAAGGTGATGGGCAGCAAGCTCTTGCTGCGGGCGATCGATCAACGGGAATCCACGATCGTGCGGATCGCGGAGAGCATTCTGGAGCATCAGCGGGATTTCTTCACTGGGGGTGCCAAGTACCTTCGGCCGATGGTGATGGCCGAGGTGGCCGAGGATGTGGGGGTGCATGAGACCACGGTCAGCCGGGCGATTGCGGGGAAGTACATGCAGACCCCGCACGGCTTGGTCACCTTCCGGCAGTTCTTCTCCGCCGGGTACCAGGGCGACGGCGGCGAAGAGGTCTCCGCGGTGGGGATCAAGAGCAAGATCCAGAGCATGATCGATGGGGAAGCCGCCAAGAAACCACTCTCGGACCAGAAGCTGGCGAATTTGCTCAAGGAGCAGGGGTTCAAAGTGGCCCGGCGGACGGTTGCCAAGTACCGCGAGGAACTGGGGATCGCGCCGTCTCATCTGCGGCGCAGTTACTAACGACCATGGACGTTCCGGCAGACAAAACCACGATTCGGGTTCTGCAAGGGGACCGGCTGGCGCCGCTTGCCAGCGACTCCTTGCCCGTCACAGTGGTGCTGGACCGGCTGCGCAGCGCGCACAACGTGGGCAACGTCTTCCGGGTGGTGGAGGCGGTTCGTGGCGAGCGGATCGTGACCTGCGGGTACACTGCGACGCCGCCGCATCCGAAGCTCGGGAAGACGGCCCGGGGATGCGACGTGATCGTGCCTTGCGAACACGCGGCTACGGGTGTCGAAGCGGTTCGGGGATTACGGGAGACCGGGCGTCGGGTCTATGCGGTGGAGACGGTGGAGGGTGCGCAGTCCATCTGGGATGTGGTGTTTGAATTCCCCTGTGCATTGGTGTTGGGCAACGAGGCACTGGGGGTATCCGCAGATGCGCTGGCTCTGTGCGACGGTTTCGTGGCCTTGCCTTCGTTGGGGGTGAAGAACTCGATCAATGTGGGCAACTGTGCGGCCGTTGTCCTTTACGAAGCCCTGCATCAATGGCTGGAGGCACAGACATGCGAACGCTGACTTGGTGCGCCTTGCTCCTACTCGCGCTGCTGGCCCAGGCGGGGGAACGCCTTCCCGTGCGGGAGGTCCTGATCGGCAACCGGTTCTTCAAGCTCGAGGTGGCGCATACGCCTGAGACTCGGGCGCAGGGAATGATGGATCGGGAGGGGCTTGAGGATGGCACGGGGATGCTCTTCGTTTTTCCCCTGGAGCGGGAGCTCTCGTTCTGGATGTGTCGCTGCCTGATTGATCTGGAGATTGTCTATCTCGACGCCAATGGCGTGGTGGTGGATATCCAGACCATGGCCGCCGAGAAGCTCCGGAAGCGTAGCGAGACGCAGGCCGAGTATGAGGAACGTCTTCCCCACTACAAGAGCAAGGCCCCCGCCCAGTTTGCCATCGAGCTGTCGGTTGGCAGCGTGGAGGATGTGGAGCTCAAGAAGGGGGATCGGATCATTTTCGATCTGCCGGTCCTCAATCGGCTTGTCGAGGGCCAGCCACGCGAGTAGCTGCCCCCGTGCGGCTGTCCGGTCTTGCCCCGCCATCGCGTGGGCTCGGGGCCTGACTTGGGCGGCCTACTGCTCGGGCTTCAGCACGTTCCATCGGCGTTGTTCGCGGTTGCGCAGGCTGGCGAACTTCGCGGGCTCGGGAAGCTCGACGTGGAGGGGACGGTGGTCTTCGGGGTGATGGAAGGCGAGGGCGAGGGCGGCGAGGAATAGGCCTTTGCCGCGAAGGACTTTGCCATCGGTGTATTGCTTGTCGCCAAGGATAGGGTGCCCAAGGTCGGCCAGGTGGCGGCGGAGCTGGTGGGTGCGCCCGGTCTGGGGGTAGAGATCGACGGTGGTGACCCATTCGGTGGTGACGGAAGGCGTGTGGATGACGGCTTGGTAACGGGTGGTGGCGGAACGTCCGTCGATGGGATCGGTGAGGATGCCTTCGCCTTCGAGGCGGCCCAGGCAGATCGCGCGATAGCGTTTGCGGATGGCCTTTTCCTCGAACTGGTGCCCAAGAGCGACCTGGGCGCGGGCGTTCTTGGCAACGAGGAGAAGCCCCTGGGTAGGAGAGTCGAGTCGGTGCACGGGGCGCGGGCAGGGCAGGGCATCGGGGAGGGAGGACGGGGTCAGGCTGGCGGGCAGGGCGCGTTGGAGGGTGCGGACGTAGTTGCCGGAGACGGGGATGCCTGCGGGCTTGTTCACCACTGCCAGCCAGCTGTCCTCGTAGATGACAGCGACGGGCAGGTTGTAGATGGGCTCCACGGGGCGATTGTCCGGCCGCAGACCCACGCTCTCCCCCGGTTGCAGCCGGTGGTTGGGTGCGGCGGGTTCCCCGTTGACCAGAAGCAGCTCGCGCTTGGCGAGCTTCTGGGCACTTTTGCGGGAGGCGATGTGCTCGAACTCGCGGGCTGCGAACAGGTCGAGCCGCTCCCCTGCCGATGACGGGGGAACGGGATGGCACTCGACGAGGAACGGGGCCTCGGTCATGCTATTGTTCCGCGTGGATCACATCGTCGGGGAGACGGTTGACCAGTTGGGTGAGGGCGTCGAACTTGAAGTCGATATCCAGGACTGCGACGATGCTGCCTTGGGCATTGCGGATGGGTTCGGCGAAGGTCATGATCAGCTGGTTGGTGAACCTCGAGAAGAACAGGTCCGAGTAGTAGGGCTGCCCCGTCTCCAGCACGTTGCGAAACCACTCGTGGTCGGTGAAGGTCTCATCGAAAAGGGGGCGGAAAAGCCCTTTCTCACCGCGCTGGGTGTGCACGTGGCTGATCTGCCGCCCCTCGGTGTTGGTGAGGGCGACGAGCTGCACTGAAGGCTCCTCGCGCACCAGGCTCTTCAGAAGATCCTTGATCCGCTCGGGTTCCAGGGACTGGACATCGGGGGAGGCCGAGACGCTCTTGGCCAGGATTTCGCCCTTGAGTCGGGCTGCCTCCTTCACCTTCTGAAAATCGGATTCAAACAGCGAGGGCAGCTGATGCCGGGCCTGGGCGATCATCTCGTCGTGGCTGATGCCGGTGGTGCGGCCCTTGGCGTACTGCTCCATGACCCAGTCGTAGATGCGCCGGACGCCGGGGTGGCGTTTGCTGATCGGCTCGCGGTGGTCGCGGGCGAGCAGGTCGCGGGCGTACTCATTGAGCCAGTGGGCGATGCCGGCCATGCCAGACTTGTCGGTGACTGTGACCTTCAGGGGGCGACCAAGCAGGGCCTCGGTGTCGAAGATGTTGTAGATCTCCTGGTTCTTCAGGACGCCGTCGGCGTGGATGCCTGCGCGGGTGGTGTTGAACTCGCTGCCGACGAAGGGGTAGTTGGTCGGCACATCGGCCTTGATGTCGTCCCGGAAGAAGTCGGCGATCTCGGTGATGACGGAGGTGTCGATGCCGTTCGTCTGCCCCATCAGGCCGATGTATTCCATGATGGCGCCCTCGAGGGGCGGATTGCCGGTGCGCTCGCCGAAGCCAAGGAGGGAAGCATTGAGGGCGGAGATGCCGTAGAGCCAGCCGGTGACGGCATTCACATGGACCTTGTGGAAGTCGTTGTGCCCGTGCCATTCGAGCTGGGCGGCTGGGACGCCTGCTTCGTGATGGAAGGCATAGGCGAGCTTGGCCACGCTGCGGGGCGCGGCGGCGCCGGGGTAGGTCACGCCATAGCCCATGGTGTCGCAAAGGCGGATCTTGATGGGGATGCCGCTCTCTTCGGAGAGCTTCATGAGTTCCTCCGCAAAGGGCAGGCAGAAGCCGTAGATGTCAGCACGGGTGACGTCTTCGAAGTGGCACCGGGGGACGATGTTGGCGGCAAGAGCTTCCTTGACGACCCCGAGGTAGCTGTCCATGATCTTGGCGCGAGTCTTCTTGAGCTTCAGGAAGATGTGGTAGTCCGAGACGCTGGTCAGGATGCCGGTTTCGCGCAGACCGAAGGTCTTGACCAGTTCGAAGTCCTTGGGGTTGGCCCGAATCCAGCCGGTGACCTCGGGGAACTCGTAGCCCAACTCCAGGCAGCCCTCGACGGCTTTCCGGTCGCGCTGGCTGTAGAGGAAGAACTCGCTCTGGCGGATGATGCCCTGCGGGCCGCCCAACCGGTGGAGCATCTTGTAGAGCTGGACGATCTGCTCGGGCTTGTAGGGAGGACGGGCCTGTTGCCCATCCCGGAAGGTGGTGTCGGTGATCCAAATCTCCGGTGCCGGTTCCGGTGTGATCACGTGGCCGTCGAAGACGATGCGCGGAACTTCACTGTAGGGGAATTGATTGCGCAGGAGGTTCGGCTCCTTCACGTCTTGCAGGCTGAACGCCCGGGGGGCGGCGGCGAGGGGTTGGAAGTGGTTCTTCATGGTGCCTGAATCCTGCACGGGATGGGGGACGCTGGGGATCGTGCCGAAGACTGTGTCTTCTGACTATTTACTGTACTGCATGTTCCGCATGTTTCTCTTTTGTGGACATGAAAATGACATGGTTGTAGATAAATATGTAGTTTTCGTGTCCCGCACCGCCTGGATATGCTCTGGCTTGTATCTGGTTGTCCCGATTCTCTCCCATCTCCCGCGGTCCCTTTGGCAGCCGCGCGTCCTCATCGTTCGTTCCTTGCCTAGGCGGCAGGAAGGAACGGTCTTGCACAGGGCGAGTGTCGGCTGTAAAGTAGCTGGGGAATGTGTGAGGTCCGTGGTAGCCGGATGTGGCGGTCGGTTCGGTTGGCGTGAGTGATGCAAACTCGGAGATCTGATAATGAGACGCTTGCTTCTTCTTGCTGTATGCTTGCTGAACGGGGTGGCCTGGGCCGGTGGCGAAGCGCGTGTGTCGCGGGTGGTTGAAGGGCTGCGGTCGGGCGGGATTCTCGTGGATGTACAGGAGAAGTGTCTGGACGGTGAGATGCGTTGGGTGGAAGCGGACGTCTACGACCGCAAATCCGAGCATCCCATCACGGTGAACGTTCTGGCAATGCGCAGAACCGGGATCAGGCGCGTGATCTATCTGTTGACCACGAGCAGTCTCAATTACCGCGGCAGCTTCTTCACGCCGGCGGAGAAGGGCTTGGCCTACTACCTTGCATCGCGCGGTTACCTGGTGGTTGGCATTACGCCACGCGAGGACAATGTGGCTTCGGAAGATGATATGTCGGTCATGGCAGACTGGGGCATGAGGCAGCACCGGGACGACGTCCGGACGATCATCAAGCGGGTGCAGAAGCAGGTGGGGCTGCCCTATGACGTGCTGGGGCACTCCTTCGGCGCGATCGTTGCGCTTGACTATGCAGGACGCTACTCCGATAACGACTTCGAGCGGGTGATGGTGCTGGATGTCCCTTCCTTCGACCCCGATGCGCAGCCGGATATGATTGCCAAGGCACAACTCTCGCTCGATGCCTACGATACGTTGCTGGGGACCGGGAACTACGTCGAGACTTCGCTGTTTGATCTGCGTTTGCTGCTGATGGCGAACGCCGCGTTCCCAGATGCCGACTCGGGCGTGCCCCGCCCATTCGTCGAGTATGGGTTGGAGGGCAATTTCACCTTCGCCGGCCTCCTGCACTTCTCCCTCATCTACAGCTCCGCGCTGCCGGGCGTGATCTCTCCACTCACCGGGTTGCCCCAGGAATGGCCCATGGTGCTTGGCAATGCCGCTGGTTACTATGCACCCGCCGTTTATCCCGCTGACGATGTCTTCGGCCTGACCCATGTGGATGTGAACCGGCTGTTGGCGGTGGCTGGCGTGATGGGATCGGGGTATGCGCCCGTGGCTCTGGCCCGCGACTACACGTCCGCGATTGCCGACCAGAAACTGTACAGCGTGGATTGGGCGGGTATCGACGAGAAGGTGGTCTGGGTCAACGCCCAGTTGGGGATGGGAGGACAGACCCACGGCGCGACGCTGATCGAGGCAGCCGGCAATGAAGACGTGCAAGTGCACGTGATCCCCGGCTATGGCCATGCGGACGTGATTCTTGGCGAGAATGCCGCCGAGGATGTTTGGGGACTCCTCCTTCCGCAACCGGACAGCTGGGAAAGCCAGTACCAGTGGTGGCAGTACTGGCAGGGGTATTCGGCGTACCGTCCGTAGACACTGTTCAGGACGGGTTCCGGTGCACCTGTGCCAGGCTCGCGCTCACACGGCGCGGGTTCTGCGCACGGCGCTGAGACCTTGCGGTGGTTCGCGTGGTGTGAAGACCTGCGCCCAGGAGCGGGCAGGATTTGGCTATATGGGAGAAGATTGGTTGTATTGGGGACGGGCAACCTGTACCGTTGGATAGCTCGTATATGCTCGCACGAAAGGTGTCCGGATGCTTCAGTCGGTGATCTTTGATATGGACGGTGTTCTCACCGATTCCGAACCGGTGATCAATGCGGCCGCGATTCGTGGTCTGCGCGAGTATGGCATCTCTCCCGAGCCGGCCGATTTTGAGCCCTTCGTGGGGATGGGCGAGGACCGGTACATCGGCGGCGTAGCCGAGAAGTATGGGCTGACGTACCGCTTGGAGATGAAGCGGCGAGTCTACGAGATCTACCTGGAGATTCTCCCGGAGATGTTGCGCGGCTTCCCCGGTGTCCACGATTTGCTGGGCGATCTGCGGGCGCGGGGCGTGCTGCTGGCGGTCGCCTCCAGCGCGGACCGCATCAAAGTGGTCGCGAACCTGGCGGCCATTGGGGTGGACTTGGCCTGGTTTGGGGCCGTGGTGACTGGCGAAGACGTTTCGGCTAGGAAGCCCGCTCCGGACATCTTCCTGGCAGCGGCAGCGGGGCTCGGCGTGGCTCCGGCGACTTGCTGCGTGGTGGAGGATGCACTGAGTGGCGTGGCGGCCGCAAAGGCCGCTGGCATGCGGTGCGTAGCCGTGGCTACGAGCTTTCGGGAGTCGGCCCTGCGCGCTGCGGGGGCCGACGCGACGTACCCGGCCCTGGCCGAGGTGACAGCATGCGATCTTGGGATCGCCTAATTCTGGAGAATGGCTGATGGGCGGCAGTCGGGTCTGGGCCATAGGCGACATCCACGGGATGTTCGACCCGCTCTGTGCGATCCTGCAGCATATCCGCTACCTCGACTCGACTCTGGACGAGCCCGCCAAGATCGTGTTTCTCGGCGACTATATCGACTACGGCCCCTCGCCGCGCCAGGTGGTGGATTCCCTGCTGCGCCTGAAGGGCGAGCGGGAGGTCGTGTTTCTGTGCGGCAACCACGAGGACCTGATGCTCCAGTTTCTGAGTGGGAGTCCCCTGTTCCAGAAGTTCGGGAACGTCTGGTTCCGGGGCAATGGGGGGCAGGACACCGTGGCCTCGTTCACCCAGTCTCCCGACGTGTTCCGCCGCATCTATCGGACACCCGAGGAGTACTGCAATATCTCCCCGGACGAGTTTCAACTGGATGCGAAATACCTGGCCTTTTTCACGGGGCTCCGCTACGGGCACGTGGAGCGTTTCCCGACTAGCAAGGGCACGTTGCAGGCGGCATTTTGCCATGCCAGCCTCTTCCAGCCATCCCCCGATCCCGCGCAGCCCGCACTCAGCGACAGCGTCACTGTGGAACAGCAACTGGCCTTGCATGACTACGACCAGTTCCACGGGTTCTGCCGGGACTATGACATGTGGATCGAGAACACCCACATCTGGAATCGCTCTGAGCCAAGGGGCCGGTTCGGCGACCATTTCCTTGTGCAGGGGCATACGCCAACGTGTTGCCTGGTGGACCTCGGTCTGCCCATCGGCGACTATGATGTGGACAGCGGACTGCCCTTCGTCACCTTCAATCGCCCGAACGTCATGGCGCGCCTGAGTCCCCGGCGCCTGTATCTCGATGCGGCGATGGACGAGGTGGTGTCGGTAAACATCGACACGGGGGCGGTCTATGGTGGTTCGCTGACGGCCTTGGGGATTGGCAGCGAGTCCCTCGCCATGGGGGAACTGGACGTGATTCAGGCACGGGTCGGCGGAAATCACCGTAGTTGGAGCGATGTCGAGCACTTCGTCATGCGGTTCTCCGGTGGGTTGCACCACGCCGGACAGCCCTGGATTGGGGAAGGGCAAGCGGGCGAGACGGGCGCGTTCCCCGCCTTCAAGGGGTGATCGCCCCAGCGTGGGAGATGCATGGGAGCAGCAGAGATCATGACCGCGCTTGCCGCGCCTGGTGAGAAGAAGACCGGGTCATTGGCGAGCACGCGCGCCAGGGAGACCATTGCTCGGAGCATGGGTCAGGCGATTGGGGGGAATGCAGGATCAGGGAGGGGGGGGCCTGGGTGCAGTCCGTTCCGTGTCTGGAGCGGACAGAATGGCGCGGTATAGTCAAGACAGGCCCTGCCTTCGGATTCCCCTTCCAGCCCATGTATTGCCGAGGAGACCCAGCATGAGCTTCCCATGGTTCCGTTCTGTTGCCCTGCTTGTCGCCAGCTTCTGTGGGGTGTCCGCGCTCTGGGGCGGCGACTGGCAGGTGGACACGCCTGCACCGGGCATTCACATCTTGCGCAACGATGTGGGAGCGTGGGGCGGTTGGTCCATGGGGGTGGCGCACCTGAACGGTCCCGAGTACCACGCGCGCAAGGCCCTCGACCTGACCCAGCTTCCGGCCGAGGTCCGCGCGGGTGCCAAGGACGTGCGCCTGCGCCTCTTCATGGGGATTCAGGACTACAGCTGGAACTCTGGCGACCGGGTCCCCAACGGGCTCAACGAGGCCTTTGAGATCGTGGTCAATGGGCAGCCCATGCGCTTCCGCACCAACGATCCGCGGTTTCTTGCGAAGCCGGGCCGGGCCGGCAAACTGGAAGCTGGCTGGACGGATATCGATATCCCACGCGAAGTGCTGGCGAAGGACACCCTTCAGGTTGTGGTCCGCAAGGTTGCCGGCGAGACTTCGGACGACTATGTCTACCCTGGGATTGACAACTCCGTGCCGAACACGCACAGCACCGTCTCCTTCGACGGGGGCAAGACCTGGGGCAACAAGCAGCTCAATACCATCAAGGCCCAGGGCGAATACATGATTCGCCTCGTCGTCGCCACCCGCGCCCTGCAACGGCAGATGACCTGGACCCCGCAGACGCTGGACGATCCCGATGGCGTTGCCGCCTACTGTCAGTTGGAGGACGGCTCACTGCGTCTGGAACCCATGCCCGGAGTCCGGGATATGGCTCGGGATGTCACCATCACTGTGTTGCACGATGGTCCCGAACCCAGCCTCGAATGGCTGCTCCGCGAGAAGGCCAAGGCCCCCTTTGCCCGGGTACCCGGCAAGGCCCTCGTCTACCGTCTTAGCCCGTGCCGAAAGGCCGCCGATGCTCTCCTGATCAAAGCTGGCGAGGGCACGACACTGCGCCAGGTCAAGATCCAGTACGAGGCCAACACCACGCCCCACATGGTTCCCCCCGACCTCCGCCCTGACATTCGCCCTCCGGCCGGGAAACGCCGCCCGGTTCAGACCGTTGTTCGTCGGCAGCCCGATGGCACCGTGCTGCTGGACAACGGCGCTGTGCGCGCGGTCTTCCGCGTCTCCCCGAAGCTGGAGCTTCTCTCGCTTCACGCGGCCGAGATCGATCGCGACATTCTTGCCAGACCTGCCGCCAGCCATCTGTTCCGGCTGAAGGTAGGCGAACGGGTGCTGGGTTGCCGTGATGCCACGGTCGAGAAGCTGGAAGTCACCGAGGACGGCTTTGCCGCCACCCTCAAGCCCACGGATCTGCCTTCCATGCGGGTTCTGTTCCGGGCATCACTCGCTGCCGACGAACTGGACCTGGGCTGCACCGTGCGCTGCGTGGGACCCGAGCCCATTCGCTTCCATCTCAGCTTCCCTCATCTGGCCGGACTACAGCTTGGCCCCGATGCGGCAGACGACCACTACCTTTTCCCTTGGGGAGGCGGCGTCATCGGCAAAGGGAACACCTCCCTGCGGACGGCCTACGGCGAGAACACGGCCTGGTGGCAGATGATCGACCTCTTCAACCCCACGCACGGCGGCGGCATCTACCTGCGGGCCAACGATCCCACCGGTCTCTACAAGGCCCCCCATCTGCGCAAGGGGCAGGAGGTCCGCGCCGATTTCATCCTCGACAAGACGGGGAGTGCCTACCTGCTGCCAGAGATGCAGTGGGCAACCGCGCTGGATTCCGAGCCAGGCGCCTCCGTCTGTTTCGACTATCTCCGCCGCGACCGTCAGCCGGGCCAGGAGTTTGCCGCTCCCTCGGCTCGTCTGGGAACGCACGCCGGCGATTGGCGGCAGGCCATGCGCCGTTATGCCGATTGGTCCAGGAAGACCTGGCCGCCGCGCCCCTTCCCGTCGAGACTCTCCACCCGCTGGAACACCATTCCCGCCGGTTGGGGGTGGCAAGGTGTCCTGGTTGGCAAGGACGGCAAGTACCGCACGGACTACATCAAGCCCCACTACGATATGCCCGAACTCATGTCCTGGTGGAGTTGGAGCGACAAGGGGCCCTGGGGCGTGCCCATGGATCGCGTCGAAGAGGAACTGGGGACGGCCCTGTTCAAGCGCTACAAAGCATACTGGATCGTGGAGCCGGTCACCGGCAAGCTCATGTACCAACTGAACCGGGGCGACTACGATGGCTACATGCCGCAGTGGGGCGGGCTCCCCGCTCTCCGCGCCCATATCCAGGCCATGAAGGATGCCGGGCAGATCCCCCTGTTCTACACCGATCCATTGCTGGCCTGCGCCAATACCAAGATGGGGAGCCAGAACGGCCCCACATACGGGGTCATGAACCCTCGCTGGAAGGATGCCTACAAGACGGGCAAGACCCCGGAGGGCTATGTGGGCTCCTACGGTGGCTACAACATGTGTCAGGACACGGAGTGGTATCAGGCATGGTTGGCCAAGACCATGGCCCGCGTCTGCCGCGAGACTGGCATCGACGGCATCCGCTTGGACGAATACGGCCACCGCGGCTATGTCTGCACCAGCCCTCACCACAAGCACATCTACTCCGAGCCCGAACACAATGGCTGGCTTCAGTCCCTCTCCCGCAGTGTGCAACTGGTCCACCAGGCGATGGACGAGGTCCGTCCCGGCCTCCTGCTTACCACAGAGTTCCCCGGCACCGACCAGATGTCCTCGGGCCTTGAGGGGGCCATTGTCTACGACCTGCGTCGCATTAGTGCCTTCCGGCCAGCGCCGATCAACCTGTTCCGCTTCTACTTCCCCGCTTGCCGTCCCATGGAGATCAACCGGCCGGCTCGTCCCGAGGCCAAGGACTGGATGCTCTGGAACATGGTCGCCGCCTTCGGTGGCAGTATTGCCTACAACGAGCGCGAGCACGCGATTCTGACCCAGCACAACGATGCGCTTTCCCTCGGCCAGGCAGAACCTCTGGTCCCGACCCTGATCCCTCGGGTCTACGCCAATCGCTTCACCGCCCCCGGCAAGACCATCTGGGCGATCATGAACGGCACCGACCACACGGTCGACGCCCCGCTCATCAAGGTCGATCCCGTCCCCGGGGTGCGCTTCGTCGATCTCTTCGGCGAACGCGAGCTCACTCCCGACGCCAACGGCGCGATTCGCTTCCGTCTCCGGCGCAACCAGACGGTCGTCGTGGCGCGACTGGCCAAGGAGTGACCATGCGTCTGTGCTTGCTCCTGCTGTTCGGTTGGATTGCCACGGGGGCCGCTCCCATGACCATCGTTCCTCTGCCTGAGCTGCCTGGCCAGCAATTCGTCGGGTTCGGCCATGGCAGTATGCACCAGTCCGAACCGAAGTGGTTCGCCACCTACTCCAAGGAGGTCCTGTCCACATTCGCTGACGATGTCTTCACCCTGAAGAACCAGGGCCTGGGGTTGACGATCAACCGCTTCTACATGCCTGCGGGGGAGAACCCCGCCCACCGGCACATGGGACGTCGCGCGACCGGTAGCCGCTGTCCCGCTGGCTTTGAGCAGACCCCGGGCAAGCTCAACTGGGAGGGGCACGAGCCCTATCTGTGGATTGCCCGCTTGGCCCAGGAACGCGGGGCGACCATGCTGGCCTTCTGGAACACGCCACCGTGGCATATGACCGTCAGCGGCTGTGCGGCCGGTGGTGCCGATCCCAAGGCCAACAACCTGCGGCCCGATGCCGAGCACGCGTTTGCCATTCACATGGCGGAAGTCCTGCGCCATTGCCGCGATGCCTGGGGCCTGAGATTCCGCTACGTCTGCCCCATCAACGAGCCCGAGTCCAACTACTGGCACGAAGGTGGCGGGCAGGAGGGCTGCCACACCGATGCCCGCCAAGCTATCCGGCTCACGGCTCTCCTTGACGCGGAACTGAGCAAGCGCCAACTCACCTGCCGCATTCAGCTCTTCGAGGCCGCCTACAGCAAGAGCCTCGGCTACCTGGATACCTTGCTTGGGGACGCCCGCGTTGCCTCCCGCGTGCCGGTCATTTCCTGTCATCAATACGTACCGAACGACAAAGCCATGCGCCAGTGGGGGATGCGCGCCCAACAGAACCGCAAGGAACTCTGGATGAGTGAGTGGGGCGACTGGAAGCAACTCGCCAACGATCCCGAGACCCAGGAGGCGCACGCGTTCGGGTACGTGGGCAAGATCCTCCAGGCCATCAATGTCATGCACGCGCAGGCCTGGTGCATGTGGCAGGCCCAGTACCTGTTTGCCGCCGAGAAGGACCGCCTGGTACGGCGCAAGACCTATTGGGCCGTCGCTCACTTCAGCCGCTTCATTCGTCCCGGCATGACCCGCATCGAGCTCCTCGCCGCGCCTCTGCAAGGCACCGCCTGGCTGGATCAGAAGGGGCACAGGCTCGTCCTCGTCCTGGCCAACCCCGGCGACCAGGCGCAAACCGCCCGGCCAGACCTGTCTCGCTTCACCGGTACCCGGCTGCTGACCGCGACCCGCACCGACCGCCAGGCGAGCTTCGCCGAGGTCACTGCCGAGCTTCGCGCCAGCGGTTTCCTATCCCTGGGGCCGCGTTCCATTGCGACTCTCGAATACGCCTACAAAGGGAGTGCTCCTGCACTGGTCCGCAATCCTGGGTTTGAGGAGCTTCCGGACACCGCCTGGCAGCATGAGGGTGCCGAGGCCGGGGTTCAGGAGAACTACCCCACCGGTGGCTTCCGCAACGGTTTTGTCCACTCGCTCGCGGACCAGGGATCGGCCCTCGTTCAGACCGTGCAAGGCCTGGTTCCCGGCCAGCGCTATCGACTCGAAGCCAACTGCGCCGAGAGTGGCACCAAGAGCCAACTGGCCATCCGCATCGGCGACCAGGAAACCGCCGCACCGGTGCAGGGCGGCGGCTACGCCCGCTACACCGTCGATTTCACCGCTCCCGCCAACGGCCAAGCCACCATCCGTTTCGCCTGCTCCCCACGTATCGACCCCGAACAACACAGCTGGGGGACCATCGACAATGTCGTCCTCCGGCGGCATTGATGATTGGTGATTGGTGATTGGTGATTCTGGGGCCGGAACCCCTGGAGGGGCGGTCGGCCTCGACCGCGTGACGCGGTGCATGCCAGGGATCGTCTGATGACCGGCACCGCTCACCGCTCCACATCACCCGCTCCCGGGGCGGCTTGGCATCAACGCTGAGCTTCGCGGAGGCCGGGGATCTGGCCGGCGTCGATGGCCTGCCAGAATCCGTCCT